>CAZVXC010000124.1:0-4121 GCA_964631435.1 uncultured archaeon
TCGATGATATCGTCTGCTGTGAATGTTCTCTTGTCCATCCATTTCTCTTCGATTTTCCTCTATTAATATTTTTGGCTATTCAACAGTTACACTCTTCGCAAGATGTCTCGGCTTATCTATTTCACAACCCCTCTTTCTTGCAGTATAATATGCGAGCAACTGGAGTGCAACGGAATACGTGATAGGAGCAAAGATGGGATTGATATCGGGAATTCTAATAACGTAATCCACGAATTTCTCGATCTCATCATCGCTATCGGTTGCAACAGCTATAACAGGTGAATCCCTCGCTTTCACCTCTTTCAGGTTACTAAGAGTTGTTTCGTAAGTTTCATCTTTTAAAACGCATGCTATAACAGGCGTTTCTTTCCCAAGCAAAGCGAAAGGGCCGTGTTTCAGCTCTCCAGCCGGATAGCCTTCGGCATGTATGTATGAAATCTCCTTCATCTTCAAAGCCCCTTCTAAGGCAATCGGATAGCCTAAGCCTCTGCCGATGTAAAGCATGTTGCTATATCTCTCAAGTCCCTCAGCAACCTCTCTGATCTCTTCCTCTCTATCGAGAACGATCCTGACTTTCTCAGATAGCATTTTAAGCTCGGATAAATTATCTTCCAATTCGTTTCTCGGCATTCCTGAGAGCTTTAGGGCTATTGCGTAAAGGACTACGAGTTGAGCTATGAAGGATTTCGTTGCTGCAACGCTTATCTCCGGGCCA
Organism: uncultured archaeon; assembly: GCA_964631435.1. GTDB lineage: Archaea > Halobacteriota > Archaeoglobi > Archaeoglobales > Archaeoglobaceae > Geoglobus. The sequence goes on from CAZVXC010000124.1 coordinate 716, forward strand.
GCTCTCGTGTATAGGGTCTTATCAACAATCCTCGTAACACTGCTTCCTATCACATTCGCTATAGCCAATGTTCTCGCACCGAACTTCTTAGCTCTCCTCAAAGCTTCGAGAGTATCAGCAGTTTCTCCGCTTTGGGTAATACCTATTACGAGTGTTCTCGTCAAAGGAGAAACGTGATAGTTGAACTCAGATGCGTATTCAACTCTAACAGGGATTTTTACGAGTTTCTCTATAATGTATTTGCCTATTAAGGAGGCATGATAAGATGTCCCGCAGGCAACAAAAAGTATGTCTGACCGGCAGCTAAGATCACGGCTTGCACGAAAAAATGATGAATAACGATAGTATTAAATTTTTCCCTTAGATTATCAGATTCGCAATAATAATCGTAGCAAGCAAAGCGAGCGAAAAATACAGCAGAGAATATCTGTGAAAGCTTCTCAGATCAATGCCTGACAGTCTTAGGGTTATGAAATTTGCGAGCGAACCCATTATCATTCCTGTTCCACCTATATTAGCTCCGATTGCTAAGGGGAGCCATTGGACATTTGATAGCAGCATTACAGTCGCTGGAACATTGCTGATTATCTGACTTAGAAAGGCTGAGAAGAAGATTGTCTCGATTGCTGAAAGCTGGAGGTTTTTGAGGGGTAAAAGATTTGCTATCTCTTTGAAATCTATGAATATGAGCGCGAAAATTGCGATAAGGGCAGCATCAACTGATAAGATAGCCTCTCTTCCAACGAATGCCATGACGAAAAGCGTTAGAATCAGACCTATGTAACAGTAGCCTTTCTCAGCAAGCGCCACATTAGCTATGAGAAGGAGAACAGATGTAAGCATTAGAGCTTTATTAACTTTAACTTTCGGGAACGTCGAAATTTCCAAGCTCTTTCCTCTGCAAATCATCCATGTGAAGATTAGCAAAATTAAGAGCCATAGAGACGTATATGGAACCATTGAGTGAACGAATACCCAGAATTGGATGTGATTGCTTCTCCAGATTATAATATTCTGAGGATTTCCTATTGGCGTGAGAGATGAGCCTACGTTCGCTGCAATTGCCGTTAAAACAACCGCTTTCCGCAAATCGACATTCGCAATCCTTGAGATTGTTAATATGAGAGGAATGAATATGAATATTGCTGTGTCATTCATTATTATCGCAGATGAGATAGCTGTCAATATGATCGTAATGCTCAGAAGCTTGAGTTCGGAGTCCTTAGAGAATTCCAACATTTTGAAAGAAATTCTGTTTAGCATTCCGGAAAGCTCAAGCCCTCTTGAGATTATAAGCAGGGAAAGAATCGTTGCCAAGCTCTCGTAGTCTATGTAATTCAAGCTTTTTCTTGGTAAAGATGGATCGATTGGAATGAGTGCTAAATATAGCAGTATTAATGCAGCAAGGAATTTTTCCCTTTTGACGAACGATCTAATGGGCGTATCTCCTTACCTCCTCTGTAAGTCCGTAATCTGGGATAAGCTCCATACCATCGTAAGACACCTTAACATGCATGATTATGAGTTTTCTCCAAGCGATAGGTATTATCCACGCATCCTCTGGCTCTCTGAACTCTGCAGCTTCGACAGCATAACACTCTTTTAAAACCTCATCGATTTTTTTTCGAATTTCTTTAATATTGACTTCGCATAAAGCTCTAACGGGTCTTCCCTTCGGAGACGGCATATTCGATTGAGGATCGTAATGAATCCTGTCTATGGCGAAATTGAGATACATAACGGGAACATCAACGTGAATCTCTTTTGCACCCTTAACTATCGGAATGCCCGCTGTGAATAATTTTAAAGCCTCCTTAGCTGTGCTTATAGCTCTCTCTACGAACTCAAGCTTTATCTCTTTCGGACGCTTTTCCTTTATGGGCGGCATAGCAAAGATTTGTATCGTTAGATATAACTTTTTCACCGGTCAGCTTAATTATTCTTCTGTTTCTCGATTGAAATAGTAGAATTGGGTTAAAAATACGGCGATTGTAGGAAGAAGAAATATGTAGCAATCTCCTTATCTTCCCGCAATCTTTTCAGTTCTCTTTATTTTTATCCTTATTCTTTCTAAGCACCTTTTCTACAACGATGCTTTCGCTTCTATTCTTAATTATCTTAACAACAATTGACGCCGAAGATGTTAAATAATATAAAATTTAGAGGTGTGGCTAAGGTGATTTCGATGAACAATAAAATCTATCTTATAGTCGGCATCTTAGCCCTATCCTTGATACTTGCAGCAGCATCAGCATCGACGTCTGAAGAGAAAGTCAGAGTTATCATAACGGTTGATAAGAGCTTCAATGACAGAGTAATTACTGATGTCGGCGGCAAGGTTATTGCGAAAGGCAAAATCTTTCCCATCGTTGTTGCGGAGATGCCTGAAAAGGCAATTGATCACTTAAAGAAAGCTAAAGGCGTTGTAAGGGTTGAAAGGGATGCAGAGGTGCATATTTTCAAAGGTAAGCCATCAAATCCGGGTAATAAAGAAAAACAGCAACCAAGCCAGACGATCCCTTGGGGTATCTCCAAGATTCACGCACCTGAGGCATGGAATATCAACAATGGATCTGCTAAGGGAGTTATCAATGTTGCAATTATAGATACAGGAATTGACATAGACCATCCAGATTTAAAGGACAACCTTGCATGGTGTGTCAGCGTGCTTAATGGAAAAGTTTCTACAAAGCCACAGTTTTGTCAGGATAAAAATGGACATGGGACACATGTTGCGGGGATAATAGCAGCGTTGAATAACAGTATAGGCGTCGTTGGTGTGGCACCGGCTGTTAAAATATATTCAATAAAAGCTTTTAGGGCGGATGGAAACGGATTCGTGAGCGACATCATACTCGGAATAGAACAGGCACTTCTCGGTCCAGACGGTGTTCTTGACAGTAATAATAATAGTATAATCGTCGGAGATCCGGATGATGATGCAGCGGAAGTAATAAGTATGAGCTTTGGTGGCTCAGTTGATGTTGCTGCTTTGCACGCTGCTATAATCGACGCATATAACAACGGCACTGTTCTTGTTGCTGCATCAGGCAACGAAGGATCATCTTCGCCAAGCTATCCAGCAGCTTATCCAGAAGTCATAGCTGTGGGTGCAACAGATAGCAATGATAACGTGCCAAGCTGGAGCAATAGGGGAGTTGAACTTGCTGCTCCGGGTGTTGATATATTAAGCACATATCCAGATGACAGCTACGCAACACTTAGCGGAACTTCGATGGCGTGTCCTCACGTTAGTGGAGTTGCAGCCTTAATCCAAGCGACCTACTATAATCTTAATGGTAGTGTTCTTCCGGTAGGTAGCATTAATGATAACGACGCAACAACTGTCAGAGGAATATTACATTCAACAGCCGAGAATCTAAATGATACCGCCGCAACAGGATAC
>CAZVXC010000125.1:0-4052 GCA_964631435.1 uncultured archaeon
GAATATCTGACCTTCAAACGTGAATACCTCGACTTCTTTAAAAAGCCAGCAGTCCGGCGGTAATCCGGCTTTTATGCATGTCTGAGTCAAAAATTCCTCTTCATCCATGTTGTATTCTACCGCAACTTGCGGTAACAATAATCCGCTGAAATGTCCGTATTTCACTATTAATCCATGTCTTCCGATCTTTATCTTCTTTGCCCTCTCAAAAGGCTCTGCTTCAAGTTTCTCCGGCGGAGTTAAAACTGTAACTTCCACGATTATCTCATCCATTTCATCCATGCTCACAGGAGGAAATCTGGGATCTTCTGTTGCCGCAGCAATTGCGGATTCGATTATGGCTTCGTCCAGCCTTTTTATCGGATACGGAAATCCTATGCATCCCCTAAGCTCACCTTGCTTGGTCAGAGTTGTGAAAACACCTCTTTTCTCCTCGAAGATACCGCTTAATTTATCTTTTATAATCCTCTTGTTCTTCAAAAACTCCTCTATCGCCTTTCTTGCGAGCTTTACCGCCTCCTCTCCTTCCTCAAGCGTGAGTAATTGCATGATGTTAATACGTAATTACCTAACATTACTCTTTCGCTGAATTTTTATTTCAAATTTCGAAAGCTTAGCTATGCCATACGGAATAGACATCGGCGGAACTTATACGGACATCGTTACGCTTAACAAGGGATTTCATCACATAGGGACATTTAAAACGGAGGAATTTTTGAGAGATGCAAATAACATCGAGAAATACAAAGACGGAGTTTTCGCAATCGCCGGATGGATAAGAGAGGGGAAAATTTTAAAGACACCTAATATAAAGGGGTTTAACGAAGAAATTTTCTCAAATTTAAGAATCGAGAACGATGCGAATTGCTTTGCCATCTACGCCCATCACGTATTCAAGAAGGAGCATATATTTGCCGTAACACTCGGAACGGGAGTGGGAGCGGGGATAATAGCTTCTTCAAAGCTTTATAAGGGTAGAGGCTTGGCATCTGAAATAGGGCATTCATACGTCGGTGGAAACAGAAAGTGCGTTTGCGGAAAGAAGGGACATCTGGAAACGTTCTTCAGCGGTTGGGTGATAAAGAAGAGATTCGGGAGGGAGCTTGCAAGGGAGGAGTTGCTGAAATACAAAGGATTCGAGATTCTATGCAGAGAAGTTGCAAGAGCGATAGCTATCTTAGACCCTCAGCTCGTTGTTTTCGGAGGTAGAATTGCGGAAAAACTTGAGGAAGAAGATTTTAGCCTGATTTACAATTTCCTGCCTGAGGAATTCGATGTTGAAATAAGGATAATTAAGGATAGCCTCGCAGTCGCTAAGGGGGCGGCTATACTAAGTTTGCGTAAAGATGATAAACAAATCCAGTGATGCTTCAAAATGGATACCATAGAAGTTGCCGCAAAGAAGATAGAGAGCATGGAAGTTAGAGGTGCTGCAAGAATAGCGAAATTTGCCGCTGAGACTCTGAGAGATTATGCGAAGGAAATAAGAGGCGACTTCGATGAAAAGATAAGAAGAGCTGCTAACAGATTGCTAAATACGAGACCGACGGCGGTGAGCTTATTCAACGCAATAAATTACGTGATGAACTACTCTGGAGAAAGCGAAGAGGAAAAGAGAGAGAGTTTGATAAAGAGAGCGGAACAGTTCATAAGATGGGTCGATTCGGCGAGGGAAAAGATAGGGAAAATCGGGGCTAAAAGGATAAGGGACAGTTCAACAATAATGACTCACTGCAACTCTTCTGCGGCAATATCGGTGATAAAAACGGCTTTTGATGAAGGGAAGGAAATAGATGTCATAGCAACTGAATCGAGGCCGAGATATCAGGGACATTTGACTGCGAAGCAACTCGCCGCATACGGCATTAATGTAACGCTAATAGTTGATTCAGCAGTCAGATACTTCATGAAAGAGGTTGATTACGTTATAGTCGGTGCGGATACGATAACTGTGAACGGAGCGTTGATAAACAAAATCGGGACATCCCAGATAGCTTTGGCTGCGAAAGAAGCGAGAGTTCCATTCATGGTCGCAGCGGAAACATACAAATTCAGTCCGAAAACGCTTTTTGGAGAACTTGTTGTGATAGAAGAGAGGAGCGGAGATGAGGTTGCGCCTGAAGAGTTTTTAAGCAATCCGAAGATAAGAGTCAGAAATCCCGCATTCGATGTAACCCCAAGAGATTATATCGACCTGATAATAACTGAGATAGGTGCGATACCTCCAGAGATGGCTTACATAATAATCAGAGATCACCTGCAATACGCAACTTTCGGAATCGAGGAGATCGAGATGAATGCGAGGCATTACGATTGATTTGTAAACCACTCCATCTAACGCAATTAGGATTTCATCTTAGATTGCTGCCAATTTCTTTCAGTGAACTACCCCTCCCTTTCGGAAGGGGACTTAGCAGCAACAAAAGGTTAAACAGCATTATCGCTGAATTCTTATATAAACTTCCCCTTAAAAGATTGGTTTGTTTAAAGCATTTAAACCCTCCTTTAACCATCCGTAACCTCTTGCATAACCTCCTTAATCTTGAAAAAGTCTTGCAAGCAACGGGATGATAAACTATTTTAATCATGCCCTATCGCTTAGAAAACATGTCATTCGCTAATGTTTATCAGTTCAAAAATGTTGAGGAATTTGTTAGAGATTTTTGGGAGAAAAACAGAATTTATGAAAAAGCAAAGGAGAGGGGCGAAAAACCCTTTTTCTTTGTCGATGGACCACCATACACAACCGGAAGAATCCATCTCGGAACAGCATGGAACAAGGTGATAAAGGATACTATCCTTAGATTCAGGAGAATGCAGGGATACAAAGTTACGGACAAACCGGGATGGGATATGCACGGACTGCCGATAGAAGTTAAGGTTGAGCAGGAACTCGGCATAAAGGAAAAGAAGGAGATAGAGAGATTCGGCATAGATAAATTCGTTAGGAGATGCATGGAATACGCTTTGGAGAATAAAGATGCTATGACCGAGCAATTCAAAGCCTTAGGTGTTTGGATGGATTGGGAAAGGCCGTATATGACAATCAAAGCTGAATACATAAATGCCGCTTGGTGGACTGTGAAGAGGGCTTTTGATAGGGGTTTGCTTGAGAAGAAGCTGATGGTTGTTAATTGGTGTCCGAGATGCGAAACTGCTTTAGCCGATGCTGAAGTTGAATACTGGGACGAAACGGATCCGTCAATTTACGTAAAGTTTCCCGTAAGAGATAACACATACATCGTAATATGGACGACGACACCATGGACTTTGCCTGCAAACATGGCAGTAGCCGTTCATCCCTCTCTCGAATACGCTCTTATAAAAGCTATGAAAGATGATAAAATCGAATATCTCATATTAGCAAAGGAACTTGCCGATGAGGTTCTCAAAAAAGGTGGCTATGAGCTTTGGGAGATAGTTGAAACGAAACTCGGAGAGGATTTGGTTGGAATGGAATACGAGCATCCTCTGGCTGATGAGGTTCCAATTCAGAAGGATTTCGAGCATAGAGTTTACATGGCCGATTTTGTCTCAGCAGAAAACACGGGATGCGTTCACATAGCTCCGGGTCATGGATTGGAGGACTATGAACTCGGAATGGAACATGGGATAGAGATATTCAATCCCGTCGATGATAGAGGCATATACACGAAGGATGCGGGAAAATATGCTGGATTAAATGTTAGAGAAGCTAACAGGGTAATAATCGATGATCTAAGAAAGAAAGGCTTGCTCTTAGCTGAGGAAAAGATAACCCACAGATACGGACACTGCTGGAGATGCAAGACTCCGATAATATATAGAGCAACAGAACAGTGGTTTCTGAGAGTTAGCGAACTGAAAGAGAAAATGCTCGAAGAAATTGATAAGGTTAAATGGATACCCGAATGGGCTGGGGAGGCAAGGTTCAAGGACTGGGTTAGTAATGCGAGAGATTGGTGCATAAGCAGGCAGAGATACTGGGGAATTCCGATCCCCGTGTGGATCTGCGACAATTGCGGGAAGATGAGAGTTGTAGGAGATATAAACGAGATCGGATGGAGCAGCGA
>CAZVXC010000126.1:0-4043 GCA_964631435.1 uncultured archaeon
ATCCTTTTTGGGAAGTGTAATATATGCGTTGAATGCATTCGGTATGCATAGTTTAGGTTGCAGATTTGTAGAGCTTTCAATATTCGAGATAGCAGATAAACTTGCGGAACTATGCGGAGATGAATCGATAAGCAGAAATGCAAGAGCTTTACAAAAAATAGCTGACATCGTTAAGCTGAATGAGGTAAGCGTTAAGATGATGAGAGATGCGGCAAAGAATATAATTGAGAGGGTTTTAGATGTGATGCTATGACCACGGAACGTATCTGTTCGTTATCGGTAACCTTCTATCTTTCCCGAAGGCACGTGGCGTAATTTTTATTCCGGGAGGGGCTTGTCTTCTCTTATACTCGTTTTTATCAACCATCCTTATAACCCTCTTCACAAGCTCCTCATCGTATCCTTCCGCAACTATCTCATGAAAGCTCTTGTCATCCTCTATATACGCTTTGAGTATAGGATCGAGGATTGAATACGGCGGTAGATCATCCTCATCCTTCTGTCCCTCTCTAAGCTCCGCAGATGGCGGTTTCTCAAAAACCCTCTTCGGAATGATTTCCCTTCCTGCTTTATCGTTAACGTATCTTGCGATTTTGTAAACCATGGTTTTGAAGACATCCTTTATGACCGCAAATCCACCAGCCATATCGCCGTATAGAGTTGCGTATCCCACGCTCATCTCACTCTTATTCCCCGTTGTGAGGACGAGGTATCCGAATTTATTCGATAAAGCCATAAGAATATTCCCTCTTATCCTCGCCTGAATGTTCTCTTCGGTCGCATCCCAAGGTTTATCTTTAAAAACATCTCTAAGCTCATCGAGATAGACATCGAATATTCTCGAAATCCCTATCTTTATCGTCCTTATTCCGAGATTTCTTGCGAGAGCTTCTGCATCTTCGATAGAACTTTTGGATGTGAACTGAGATGGCATGATAACTCCGATGACATTCTCGCTTCCGAGAGCTTCAACAGCTATTGCAGCGACGAGCGATGAATCTATTCCCCCGCTCAGTCCTATTAAGACCTTCTCAAACCCATTCTTTCTGACGTAATCCCTCGTTCCGGTAACGAGAGCCTTAAATATCTCCTCTTCTATCGGCACGTCATCAACACCCGCTAATTTAAAGCTATTCTCCCCTCTCTTTTTCCCCTCCTTTTTATCGCAAACGAAAATCTTTTGAATTTCCGCAACCTTCAACTTCTCCTTCCTCCTTCTCGGATCATGCAGTCTCTTTCTTAGAACCGCTTCGAGATTCAAATCCAAGATTAGCAAATCTTCCTCAAAAATCTTAGCCTGTGCGATCAGTTTACCGTCGCTATCGAATACCATGCTTCCTCCATCAAACACAAGCTCATCCTGACCTCCGACGAGATTGACGTAAGCAAGAAAAACAGCGTAATCCGATGCTCTCGTAGATAACATAGTCTTTCTGAATTCCCTTTTTCCGGCATGGTATGGCGAAGAAGATATGTTAATCAATATATCCGCACCGTTCAAAGCCTGAATTAATCCCGGACCGTCGGGATACCATATATCCTCGCATATATTTATTCCGACGTTTATGCCATTTATTACAAATATATTCGGCGCTTTTCCGGCCTGAAAGTATCTCTCCTCATCGAAGACACCGTAATTTGGAAGGAAAATTTTTCTATAGACTCCCTTCAGCTCTCCGTTGTAGATCACTGCGGCGGCGTTGAATATGTCATCTTCAGCATCAACAAAGCCTACAATGGCTACGCAATCGATTCCTTTCGTCTCTTCAACAACTTTTTTCAATGCAGACAAATTATCCTCAACGAATTGAGGTTTTAAAAGCAAATCCTCCGGTGGGTAGCCGGTTAAAGAAAGTTCCGGGAAGCAAACGATGTCAGCATCTCCTTTCTCGGCTTTCTTAATGTAATCCACGATTTTAGATAGATTGTATTTGAGATCGCCGACAATAGGGTTTATCTGCGCGAGGGCAATTCTGATGCTTCGCATATCCTAACTAAAAATGAGGAAATAAAAATTTACTCCCCAACCTTAACCTTAAACTTCTTGCCTTCTATTTCAACCGTAAACTCTCCCTTCACCTCTCCAGCCGGAGCGGGGAACGGTTCTTCTTCTATTTCTCCCTTCAGGAATTTCAATCCCGTTACGGGGTAGAGAGCGTATATAAGGACTTCCTCATCGCTCGGATTCTCGATTCCTTCTTTTATCAATTCCTGTCTTCTCTTCTCAAATTCCGGCTCAAGCAGATCAGCTGGCCTGCAATCTATCGGCTTCTCGTCGCCTAAGATTTTCTTTCTGATTTCCTCCTTTATCGGTGCCGGAGTTCTACCATACATTCCCTTAACCAAGTCTCTCGTTTCCTTCGTTACGATTTTGTATCTCTCGCCGGTGAGGACGTTAATAACAGCCTGAACTCCGACTATTTGAGAAGTCGGAGTTACGAGAGGCGGATAGCCAAGGTCTTCCTGAACTCTCGGAACCTCTTCGAGAACTGCTTCAAGCTTATCTAAGGCGTTCTGTTCTTTGAGCTGAGCAATCAGATTCGAGAACATTCCTCCCGGAATCTGATATTTCAGAACTCTCGTATCGAATATCGTTGATAGTAGGTCTATGTATCCGTTGTATTTCTTTCTCAATTCTAAGAATCTCGCTCTTATCTCCATCAGAACGTCCATGTTAACCCCAGTTTTGTATCCGAGTTCTTCAAGAGCGTAAACAAGAGATTCCGTGCATGGATGGGCAGTTCCAACGGCCCAAGGGGACATTACCGTATCTATCATATCCGCTCCAGCCTCTACAGCTTTTAAATGTGCCATTGCACCCATTCCGCTCGTATAATGCGAGTGGTGGTTTATCGGCAAACCAACCTCTTTTTTAAGCGCTTTAACAAGCTCGTAAGCGTTTTTCGGAGATATCATCCCTGCCATGTCTTTTATGCATATAGAATCGACTTCAAGTGCGGCAAGTTCCTTAGCTGTCTCAACGTATTTATCGATCGTATGGACAGGAGAGATTACGTAGCAGATAGTTCCCTGAACATGCTCTGCACCGTATTTCTTCGCACACTTTATCGGAAATTCGAGATTCCTCACATCATTCAATGCATCGAAAATTCTGAAGAATGAAATTCCGTTTTCGCATGATTTCTGAACGAATTTCTCAACAACATCATCTGGATAATGCTTGTAGCCTACGAGATTCTGTCCTCTCAGCAGCATCTGGCAGTGGGTATCTTTGACGTATTTCCTCACAGTTCTTATCCTTTCCCACGGATTTTCATTTAGGAATCTGTGAGCGACATCGAAAGTTGCACCACCCCACATTTCGATGCTATAAAATCCCGCCTCATCTATCAGCTCCAGAATCGGTATCATATCTCTCGTTCTCATTCTTGTTGCCGCAATGGACTGATGCCCATCTCTTAACGTTAAATCAATAATATTCACCTTTCCCATTTTTTCAGCCTCCGATCCATAGAGATCGCTGTTTATTCATAACCTTTGCGGTTTTCCTTTAATAAATGTTAATAATCGATATTACCGAAATATCAAGGCTCTATTAGCTTCAAAATTTTCTCAAACAAATCCTGCGGATTTTTTCCAAAGACGAGTATCATAGGCTCTTTTCCGATATCGCCGGTGTGGTATATGATATCCGCAGCATCTCTAAGGTTTCTTAATGCAAAGCTAATTCCCCATGGAATAGTTCTGCCCTCAATTCTCTTTATCTCTTCCGGCTCTTTTTTCCTATCGTAGCAAGAGACTTTAAATCCGGAATTTTCCGCTTTCTCAATCAGTTTCTCATCAAATCTCAGATTGATAACGCATCTAATCTCTGGATGGAAATTCATGTATGTCAGGATAGCTTTCGCTAGGTGGCGTGATGCACCGAATTTTGCCTCGCCAGCAATTATAGCTTTACCAATCCCTCTGACAATCCTTCCTTCTATCGCCAGAACATCATCTAAATCTTTTGCATTCGGTATCGCATAAGCTATATTCGTCCCCACCTCGGGAATGAAATCGCAGAAGTTCTTCAGCTTAAC
>CAZVXC010000127.1:0-1679 GCA_964631435.1 uncultured archaeon
TCATCATAGATACTGGATTTCCGGTTGGAGAACTTAACAGGAAGAACCTCGATCTGTTAAGAGTGGGTGGCAAAGTTCTGAGCTTCAGGAAAAATAGGGAATTTATTCGCATAAATAGCTTCAGAGATGTTCTGAGGGAGGTGCTTTCATGATCTATCCATTCACAGCAATAGTCGGTCAGGAGAAAATGAAGAAGGCTTTGATTCTGAACGCAATAAACCCAAAGATTGGAGGAGTTTTGCTGAGAGGAGACAAAGGAACAGGAAAGTCAACGGCGGTAAGGGCGCTTGCAGACGTGCTACCGGAGATTGAAGTTTCGGACTGCATTTTTAATTGTTCCAGGGATGCAATGTGCGATGAATGTAGAAAAAGAGTTTCTGAAGGAAAGCTGAAATTCGTGAAAAAGAAGATGAAAGTCATCGAGTTACCTCTTTCAGCAACAGAAGACAGAGTTGTCGGAACGCTCGATTTCGAGAAGGCTTTGAAGGAAGGTGTAAGAGTGTTCCAGCCTGGAATTCTGGCTGAGGCAAATAACAACATCCTTTACATCGACGAAGTCAACTTGCTTGATGACCATATAGTGGATACACTACTGGATGTCGCTGCAAGTGGCTGGAATATGGTCGAGAGAGAGAGCGTATCCTTCAGACATCCGTCTAGGTTCGTTTTGGTTGGGACTATGAACCCAGAGGAAGGTGAATTAAGACCTCAGCTTCTCGACAGATTTGGCATGGTTGTCGATGTAAAAGCAATAGATGATCCAAGGCTTAGAGCCGGGATTATAAAAAGGGTTGAAGAGTTCTCAGAAAATCCAGAAGCTTTTCGAAAAAAGTTCGAAGCTGAACAGGAGAAGCTGAGAAGAAGGATAAAAATTGCGAGAGATATGCTTAACGAGGTCGTAATCCCACATGATGTCATCGATGCTGTTGCAAGGCTATGCAGTGAACTCGGAATTGAAACACACAGAGCCGACATAACAACCATAAGAGCTTCAAAGGCCTTAGCTGCCTTTAGAGGTAGAAAAAAGGTGATGTTGGACGATGTGATAGAAGTTGCTGAGTTAACCTTACCGCACAGAATCAAATCGAAACCGTTTGAGAAACCAAAACTCGATTTCGATAAGATTGAGAAAATTCTCAGAAACTTTTCCAGCAAGAGTGAAAGCGTGGAAGGCGATGAGGATATTACCACTGGTGCTGAGAAAAGACATAACATGAGCGAAACTGTATTACCAAGACTCGATTTTGCAACGAGAAAGGAAGCTCTAAGGGGGAGAAGAGTAAAATCCATCAGCGATAGAGGAAGATATGTTGACTTCAAAATGAAGGGAAAAGAGCTAGCTATCGGAGCGACGATAAGGGCTGCGCTCTGCAGAGGGAATAAAATACCGAACGATGAAGATTATAGATATAAGATGTGTTCTGGTAAATCAGCGTCGAGTGTAGCTATAGTCGTCGATGCAAGCAGTTCGATGGGCTCACTTAGGAGAATGGAAATTGCCAAGGGTTTGGTTCTTAAGCTTTTGCAGGATGCTTACGTAAAGAGAGATCGCGTATCTATGATTTCATTTAAGAACAGGTCCGCCGAAATCGTTGTTCCTCCAACTTCATCGCTGAACTTTGCGATGAAGAGGCTTTCCGAATTAACTACCGGTGGCAAGACACCTCTTACCGCAGGAC
>CAZVXC010000127.1:1689-4015 GCA_964631435.1 uncultured archaeon
GGCAAGAGATGTGTTAAGAATTGAGAGGAGAAAAGGATACATCCCAATCTTGGTTCTAATCACAGACGGTAGGGCAAACGTTTCGATTAGCGGGAATATTGGAGGTGAAATAAAGAAGGTGTCGGAGGCTATAGCTCATGACGGAATTTTAACCGTGATATTTGATGCAGATGATTATGTTTCCCTCGGTTATGCTAGAGATATAAGCGAGATTACTGGTGGCCTTTATTTCAAGCTTAAAGAACTTGATGTGGGCAGGATGTTCGAGATCGTCGATAACTTCAGGAGATCCTTTTCCTCCTGATTATGAGTGATATAACTATTGGTGCTCCAAAAAGTGATGTGGCAACACTGATCGGCAGCTCAACTGGAGCTGCAATGGTTCGGGAAAAAATGTCACATAGCACAGTTATCAGAGCTCCGCAGACCATTACGGCCGGTATCAGTATCCTGTGATCCGATGTCCTAAAGATTAAACGGGTTATGTGTGGAGTCGCCAGGCCAACGAACGCGACTATTCCTGCGAATGCTGTGACAAGAGCTGCTAAGAGGCTCGAAAGGATAACAATTGCAATTCTTGTAAACTTGATATTTACCCCCATACTTTTTGCATACTCTTCTCCCATCAGCAAGGCATTAAGGGGTTTGGCTAGGAAAATCGCCAGAAGGAATGTAGATAACGTTGCAAAAAATATTATAGGGAGATCTTCAATCGTTATGCCCGAAAAACTTCCGAATGTCCATAGAACAAACTCATGGACGGCTTCGCTTTCTGCGAACGTTATTAGTATCTTTTCGAGCGCCCCAAATATGTAGCTAAGCATGAGTCCGATTATGAGTAAGGTTACAGCGCTTCTTACTCTGCTCGCAATAGCAAGTACTAGACATATTGCAGCAGTTGAACCGACTAAAGCTGAGCCCACGAGTCCGTAATAACCGATTCCGATACCGGAAAGGATGTATAGAGCAACACCGAAGGATGCAGCTGAAGATACCCCCAGAACGTAAGGACCAGCAAGAGGATTTCTGAAATACGTTTGAAGCAGAAGTCCACTTAAAGCAAGAGATGCCCCTCCAAGATAGGCGCCAATTGTCCTCGGTAACCTGACATTCAGTATTATATAGCTTTTTATATCTTTAGTGCCATTTAAAGCATTTAACAGATCCGCCAAATTAACATTAACAGAACCTAACATTATTCCCGCAAAAACCGAGAGAAGGGAGAGGGTAAAAAATAACAGAAGAAAAATCGCAGATCTCATTTTTTGAGCCTTACAAAAAATCTTGGTTTGTATCCTTTAAATTTATCTGGATGACAGATTGCAGCTAGATCTTTCACGACTATGTCTGTGTGCAATAAGCCCAACTGCCAGTAATCATCAGAAATCCTGTAAACTCTACCATTTTTAACAGCCTTAATTTCGGCAAGCCTGTTATCTACCTTGAGTAAGTCGTCTAAGGTTTTTACACGATACGACGAATACACAGCAACATCAGCATCACTCCCTCTGAGCAGCAGATCCTCAAGGGTTATTTTGGCACTACCTGTACCATTTAAGTCTGAGAAGACGTAATCTGCATTCGCGTATTCGGCCATTTTTTCAACATAGCTATCTCCTCTCGGAACGTACACGGTTCCTTTCCATATTGAGAACCACACAAGCTTAGGTCTTGGCAAGCCCTTTACAGTTCTCTCAATTTCAAGCACGTTTCTCTCAATCTTGTTGAAATATTCTTCAGCATTTTTTTCTTTATCTGTTAGAGCAGCAAAAAATTTAACCCACTCTGCTCTACCGAGAGGATTTGTTTCTTTCCACTCGCTGTCTATGATGTATGGTATCTTCAGCTCTTCAAGTTTCTTTCTAACCTGCTCATTGTATTCGGTAACGTAAATCACAACAAGGTCAGGATTTAGCTCTAGGATCTTTTCGTAATCTGGAGCATTTGGTGTACCAACATCGACAATTTCTCCCCTTTTTATCCTTTTTGCAATATCTTCAAAATATATCTTATACCTCTTGCCCCACATGACTCCGATTATGCTGTCTGTCGCGTTTATGGCCTCAAGCTGTGCTATCTGAGTTGAAGACATTACAATGATTCTCTTCACAGGTATTTTTATCGGAATTCCTTTAATATTGGGCTTTTTGTCTCTGTAAAGGACGTAAGTATCCCATTTACCATCATCTTTTACCCTTAGTATTTTGTAGTTTCCGTGGTACTCGATATCAAAGTTTTTTGCGTACTTTACTGTTTTTGTAACATATTTTGTAACATGGACACCGAACGGCTGAACACATCCAAGTAGTGTTAACACTACTAATAG
>CAZVXC010000128.1:0-253 GCA_964631435.1 uncultured archaeon
GTAACCCCGCCGAATCCCAGAGCTAAGCCTACGTCGAGCTTAGGGAAATAGCCTAAGGATGCGTAGCTTACAATACCCATCACGGATGATGTGTATGTTCCGAGCAAATTAGCTCCGGCGATAGCGTGTATAGGCAGCTTGAACAGGGACATGATGATCGGAGCGATTAAAGCTCCCCCGCCGACACCGTAGGCGCCGCCAATGATGCCTATTACAAATGCGATAAAGAATACGCCTATGGGCTGGAAGGAGT
>CAZVXC010000128.1:263-4013 GCA_964631435.1 uncultured archaeon
AAATCGAAAGCTACCTTTTTTAAGCTTAGCTGTTTAAGGCTTACGAATCCTTTAACGCTCTTAAAAGCTTTGATTTTCCTATCCACATCCTTGACCTCTTTGACATTCAAAGACCTCAGCAGGTTAAAAGCTAAGAAGAGTAGAACTAAGCTTATAAAAAGCTTGAACTTCTTTAAATCGAGCAAAAACGTTGTCCTAATTAAAGATCCGATGTATATTCCGGGAATGTAGCCTGAAATCATGATTAGAGCGAGAATCCAAAGCATCCTTCCCTCTTTCCAATATCTATACACCCCGCTCGGAATTGCGATGATGTTGTAGAGGAAATTCGTGGAATTGACTGAAGGATCAGTTATCCCCAAAACACTTATCTGAAATGGCAAGAGAATGAAGGCTCCTGAGATGCCCGAAGGAGATGCGAAGAATGCTATGACAAATGCTGTAAAAAATGCTATCAGGACTCTATGCATTCTTTCCCTCTTCGCTCAAAACGCTCACATTTATCGCAACTTCAGCTATATCGCTTGAATAGCCTATCACCCTCTGCAAACCGTCGAGTATAGTCTTTAGATTGATAATTTCCTCCTTTTCGTAGTTGATAATCTTTGAGTATGATGCAATTATGCAATTTAAAACGATCTCAGCATCATTTAAAACTTCTTCGGCAAGCTCAGGGTCTTTTTTGAAGAACGAATTCGTTGAGATTCTGAAAAGTTCTTCCGATCTTTTTACAATATCGCAAAATTCAGGATAAGCTTTCCCAAGATTTATCAGAGATTCCGCCATTGCATCTATGTGATCAGCTGTCCTTTCCAAAGCTCTCGCAAACGTTCTGTAACTGAAGACATCCAGAATGTCTTTCTCGCTCAGATTTTCCCATACAGAGTTGTTTACGAGTCTTAACGTTAAGAAGTAAAGCTTATCGATCTCATTTTCTCTAACGAGGATCGAGCTTCCGATCTCTCTTTTAAAGCTCTCAAGCATCTTTCTAAAGTCGGAAATCATGCTCAAACAAACCCTACTCATCCTTTCAACAATCTCACTCAGATTTATTCTCTTCGTGTCCAGATAGACTTCGAGGAAGACTTCATCTCCGATATCTTCCATGATTTCAACTCCGATCAGCATATCCGATGCGAAAGCTATAGCTCTTCTCTGTTCATCGCTGTAAGTTCTAATTCTGAGGGAGTTGTTTCCGGCTAAGTAATAAGCTATTATCCTCCTTAAGAGCTGATTGAATTTTAGTCCCGCATCATCGATTATAGCTATGCTCTCAGCATTTTTGCTGTTAAACGATGAGATTATGATCTTATCCTTCTTTATTTCTAAATAAACGTTATCCCTCTCCTTTAACCCGTTCTCTAATATCCAGTTTTTTGGTAAAGTTAGGATGTAACTACCTTTCCCGCTTTTGAAAATCTTTCTCACATCTTTCATATCGATACTTCAGTCAGGCATATATTTAAACATTTACATTTTTCACAGGATATATAGGACATATAGACGCCTCTATCCTATATGGGTGCATATGTATTATGTGGCATAGCTTTATATTACTACCTTTGCCTCGAAATTTATGCTAATCGAGATTCTGGCGATTATTCTCGCTCTCTACATGGCTTGGAACATAGGTGCTAACGATGCCGCAAACTCTATGGGAACTTCTTACGGAAGCGGGGCATTAACTCTGAAACAGATTGTTTTCGTCGCAGCAATATTCGAATTTTGCGGGTCGGTATTAGCTGGACATAGGGTTACGACAACTATCGCAAAGGGAATAGTGCCTATAAATCTCTTAGACGTCCATCTCGTTACTCTTGGTGCTTTTGCTGCACTTCTCTCAGCAGGTTTCTGGATAACTGTTGCGACATACTACAAACTTCCCATCTCAACGAGCCATTCCATAGTCGGAGCCATGGTCGGATTTGGGCTTGCAGCAGTCTCCCAGCATTACCTAACGCTAAACGACATAAAATGGAATGTTCTCGCAAGAATCGCTTTAAGCTGGGTTATATCACCTATACTCGGAGCTTTAATGGCATATCTAATCTTTAGTCTTATAAAGATTATAGCTTTAAATAGATATGACGTTGATAGAGTCGAACACATCTTCAGATACCTGCAAATTTTTACAGCGTGCTATGTAGCGTTCGCACATGGCAGCAACGATGTTGCAAATGCGACTGGGCCAATGACCGCAGCCTTAGGCTTTCTCGGAAAAGAGGCACCTATCTGGGTTCTTGCAATGGGCGGACTTGGAATTGCCGTCGGTGTAGCAACGTGGGGTTATAGAGTTATCGAGACTGTTGGAGAGCATATAACTGAGCTAACATACACAAGAGGGTTCTCTGCAGAGTTTGCGACTGCTACAACTGTCTTAGGAGCCTCAATGCTCGGAATGCCTATCTCAACAACTCACACTATAGTCGGTAGCGTAATAGGGGTCGGACTTGCAGGCGGCTTGGCGAGCGTCGATCTAAGCGTCGTAAGAAAAATTATTATATCATGGATTGTAACTGTTCCCGTAGCTGCAGCATTGACAATAGCACTCTACACACTAATGGTGGTATTCATATGAAGTTCATAAGGAGCGTGTTAGACGTATTCGGATATTCCCCATTTAAAGCTTTAAGGCTGCATGCAGAGATATGCGGGAAAGCCATAGGGCTTTTGCAGAGGCAATTTCACGCTTACAGAAAGGGTGATTTCAGTGAGGTTGAGGTGTTGAGGGACAGAATCGATGAGCTTGAACACGAAGCTGATAAGATAAAAGAGGAAATAAGGAGCAAGATAACAAAATCGATGATGCTGTTAGTTGATAGGCATGATCTACTAAACTTTTTAAAAGTTCAGGATGACATAATTAATTATTGCGAGCATGTGGGACATATGCTGACATTCAGGGATATAAAGACAGCTCCAAAAGATATCTGGGATGAATTCGATGTTCTTCTTGCGAAGATAATGGAGACAGTGAATGAATACGAAAACATGGTCGATCACATTGCAAGGCTCGTTGCAACATCGTTCAGCAAGAAGGAGATCGAAGATGCTTTAGAGCATGTCTCAGTAATAGAGAATCTTGAGCATGAATGCGATATGATTCAAATCGGGTTGCATCGGAAGTTATTTAATTGCGATAAAATGCATCCAATCGATTTCCATCTGATGGTCGAATGGGTTGTTCATCTCGGTGAGATAGCAAATAATACTGCAAGAGCTGCAGACAGATTCAGAACTATGATTCTCGGAAGATGAGAGTTCTATTCGTCTGCATCCAGAATACTTGCAGGAGAGTTGTGGCAGAAGCCGTTTTCAATAAGCTCTCAAAAGGCTTTGCCGAAAGTGCTGGTGTTGATGCTGGAGATGAGTTCGATGAGAAGGCTATCGAAGTATTAAAAAAATTCGGATACGATGTTGTTAAGAGGAAGCCGAGAAGTCTGGATGAAGTAGATTTGAGTGCCTTCGACATTGTTATCGCTGTATGCGAGGAATCGAAGTGCATCATGATAGACCATCCGAGAGTCGAGAGGTGGTATATTGACGACCCTGAGGGGAAAAGCGAAGAGGAATATATAAAGACTCTCAGGATAATCGAAAGGAAAGTGAAAGAGCTTTTAGAGAAATTAAAAGCCTGAATGTGTTTATGATAGCAAAAATCGGGATTATAGAACTGTCTTTAGATAAAAAATCATTCGCTTAGATTGCTTGCAGATTATAGGGGCGTATTTTAAGCAAATAATGAAAATA
>CAZVXC010000129.1:0-3972 GCA_964631435.1 uncultured archaeon
ACTATACTCTTACTAATGGCTGTTATATTCTTATTAACCTCCCTCGTTCTCATGAGTTGCATTCAGAGTTCCCGGCAACCGAAAGTTTATTACTACTTTTCTCCGAGATGTCCGAATTGCATAGCCGTTGATCCTCTGATAAACTTCCTCAAAAACAATTCCTCAATAAAGTTCGATATTTGTAACGTGGATGATTTCAAAAATTGCACGAATGAGAGCAAAGAGATTGCTTACATGGTTAAGAAGAAGCTCGGATTCTTTGGAACGCCGATAGCTGTCGTTTTCAGCAATGGAAAGACGAAGATTTTTATAGGGAAATACCAGGTTCTCAATATGATAAAATATCTGTCCAACTCAACCAAACTTCCGGAGATAAGCTTAAATAACAGCAGATTTAGCGTTAAGGATTGCGTGGAATGTCATGAGAAAAGGAATATAAGTCCTCCCTCACATTACTCGTGCACGTATTGCTGCCATAACATAGGGTGATTGTATGATATTCGATGACATAGGCAGCTTCCCGCTCCCAGAAGGAATAAGTAGGGAATGGGTGGAAGAGAATATCGAAAGCAAGGAATACTCAGAGATGGTTCAGAGAGCTTTTCTTATGAAGCTTAACGCAGGAGTTGAGCTTCCGAATTATCCCCAATTTAGGGACATGAATAAGATGTTCTTAGACTTGATCAAAAATCCGGATTTTCAAGAGGATGTTTATCTGATAAAGAGGAGATTTGCGAAGATAAGAGAGGTAGAGGCTTTAATGGAAATTGATATCGATAAGCTTAGAGTATGCATCACAGGCCCATTCGAACTCTACTACAACGAGTTCGGGGCTGTAATATACGATGACATCCTCGAAAACTTAGCAAAATCCCTCTCAAGATTTATAGAGAATTTGAACGACGAGAAGGTTAAATGCGTAAGCATTGATGAACCGAGTTTGGGGACGAATCCTGAGCTTCAGCCGAGAGATGAACAGCTTTTGCTTGCGTTTGAGAAGATCAGATTCAGCGGAGATGTCCAGATACATCTTCACTCTCCACTATTTTACACAAGGCTACTCGAAATTGAAAGCATAGACATCATTGGCATCGAGGCGGCGAAAGATGAGAGGAATATGATATTCATAGATAAAGAGGAGCTCGAAAGCCATGAGAAGTTTCTAAGAGTTGGGATTGCGAGGAGCGATATAGATGGGATTATAGCCGAATACAATTCGAGATTCAACACGAACGCTTGGAAAGATAAGGAAGAAATTTTTAAAGCGATAGAGATTATAGAAAGCGTAGATGCGATAAGGAAAAGAATTGAGAAGGCAATAAGTCTTTTTGATGAGAGATTGAAATACATCGGACCAGATTGCGGGCTGTTCAGTTTCCCGTCTCAGCTCCACGCTGTGAAATTGCTTGAAAATGTAAAGATTGCGAAGGAAGATTATGAATAACCCGATCTCTTTTTTTATAACAGCTTTAACGACCCTTTTCATAATAATCGATCCTCCCGGAAATATTCCCGCATTCATAGCATTAACTGAAGGCTTAGACAGCAATCTTGTTAACAAAATTTCTAAAAAGGCAACGATCATAGCATCTTTGATACTAATAGTATTTGTCTTTGGCGGATGGGCGATAATGGAATTCTTCTCAATATCTATTGAGAGCTTGAAGATAGCTGGTGGATTGCTTATGTTCATAGTATCCATAGACATACTCTTTGGCAGGAGATCAAGGGAGTATTATGAGAAGAAAGGAAAAGAAAGCTTGGATATAGATTCAATAGCCGTCTTTCCATTAGCATTACCTCTTTACAGCGGCCCAGGTGCTATAACGGCTGTCGTTGTCTTATCGTCCAACGCAGACATATTCGGTAAAATACTGATTATCCTTGCTATAATCGTTGTTTACGCCATCGTAAGGCTAACTCACATCTACGCTCTCTCAATTTTGAAAGTTCTCGGAAAAAGCGGGGCGGATGTAATAGCGAGAGTTATGGCGATAATTCTTGCCGCATTAAGCGTAGAATTTATTATGAGTGGGATTCTATCGAAGGTGGGATTGACATGATATACCTCAACAAGATTTTAAAGGATAAGCTGGAATCAAGGAAAAAGATAGCTATAGGTCTATTTAGATTTGATGAAAAAAGTGAAGAGAAAATAATTAAGGCGAAAAAACTTGCTGAGAGCTTCGCAGATGTTGTAATCGTGGATGAAGGTGAGGAGACTGAGAAGACTATAGTTGAAATGTTAAAAAGAGAGGAGGTCGATGCTGCGATAAGGGGGACTGCAAGAGCTTCAAAGCTCCTCGAAATAATCAGGAAGAGCTACGTAACGAGCAGAATTGCCGTTCTCGAAACTGCGAAATCGAAACTCTTTCTCTTAGCCCCCGTTGGGGTTGATGAAGGCAAGACTGTATCTGAAAAGCTGAAGATGATAGAGGAGGCGAGAAAGATAGCCAAGAAAATCGGGCTGCATGGTAGCGTAGCTATTCTCGCTGGAGGAAGGTTTGGAGATGTGGGAAGGGATTACAACGTTGATCTAAGCTTAGCCTTCGCCGAATTGGTTGCGAAGCTTGCGAATGCAAGGAACTATGAGATAAGATTGGAGGATGCAATTAAAGAAGACATTATAATAGCACCGGACGGAATCTCAGGAAATCTGATCTTCAGAGCTTTATGCTATCTCGGTAATGGTAAGGAATACGGAGCGATATACACGAATCTACCGTTTAAGCTTGTTGACACAAGCAGAAGTCAAAGTGCCGAAGGTTACGCAAGAGCCATCGCTCTCGCATCGGTGATCTAAATGAGGGAATATCCCGAAAGACCCTTAGTAGGTGTGGGAGCGGTTATAATAGAGGATGAGAAGATTTTGCTCGTTAAGCGGGCTAACGAGCCGAATAAAGGCAAGTGGTCTGTTCCTGGAGGTCTTGTTAAAGCGGGTGAGAGCCTCATAGAAGCTCTAAAAAGAGAACTAAAGGAAGAGTTAAATGTTGATGCGGAGATTTTTGACGTTGCATGTGTTACAGACGAAATTTTTTACGATGAAGATCGGAGAGTCAGATATCACTACGTTGTAATTGATTTCTTCGCAAAAATATTTGGCGATCCGAAAGCGGGGAGTGATGCAGCAGACATCAGATGGATACCTTTAGCAAATATAGATGAGATTGATGCGGTAGATTTCGTAAAAACACTCGTCAAAGTCATTTCCGACAAAAAGAGGAACATCTATATTAGTAAATACCCATTTCTTTGAGAATTTCTTTCAAATTGTTTTTCTGCCCGATTATTCCGACTATATTCCTTATCTCGTTTATTATTGCAAGTTCAAAAATCTTCCGCCGTAATCGCCGAATAAATTTCTCACGCTTTTTAAGAAGTTACCTGGGTTTTTATAGGCGAGTTCCAAACCCTCTCCAGTCATCTCCTTCAAATATATCTCAAGAACTTTTGCAAGTGCGGGGCTTGTTTTATTTGAGGCTTTTTTGATTGCAAATAGAGCTATGTCCTCCGGCCCATAAATCTCAATCCCCCTTTCGATTCTGTAAATCTTTTTCGAATGATCGTTGCTTCTCTGTTTTAGCATCAGAAAATTTCTAACAAGTTTGTTATCCTCGATTGAGAACGTTAGAATTAATATGTTGTCTGAAAGTGTGCTTAGATAAGTTTCAGAAAATGTTGGGAAGTTCTTGAGAGATACGTTCTGATGAAGAGTTACCATTAGTAGTTCTCTCTTTTTCTTAGCCGTTATCTGCAAATACCTTATCATCTTCGCAAGTTCCTTTGAATTCATGAGGTCTCTCAGAGATGTTTCGCTGTCTATGAACATAATATCCGAACAGATTTTTCTCTATGAGATTGGACATCTCCACGAAATAAGATATCGGACTTTTCGCTTCTGGAATTATATCGTCAATTGTAAGGTTATCTTTGATCTCATCATGGTTAATACCGTAATTCTTCATAGTCCTT
>CAZVXC010000130.1:0-2016 GCA_964631435.1 uncultured archaeon
CAATTTTCCTAAGCATTCCCCGAAATTTTCGTTCCTCGCTATGCATTTAGCAAGCTGCAAAATCATGTTCTAATTAGAACATTACTAAATAAAAAATTTTCTAAAAAGAAACATATATGATCGTTTTAGAAAGTTTTTTAAGTCTCTGTTTCCATCAGCATCTATGAAGTTTAAAATCGCTTTGTTAATGCTTATAATAGCCGTAATAGCACTTTCAGGTTGCGTTCAGGAAAGCGGTGTTAAGGTCGTAAAGCTCTCTCCGAGAGATATGGTAGAGCAGCTTAAGCTCGGAGAGATAGACGGATTTATAGCATGGGAACCTTTTCCGAGCGAAGCAGTTGTAAACGGATACGGCAAGATTCTCGCAACATCTCACGACATATGGCCGAATCATCCATGTTGCGTTGTTGCTGCACGAGAGAATGTAAAGAGAGATGTTTTAATAGCTGTCGTATGGGCTCATGTGAAGGCTACGAGGTTCATAAACGACAAAAAGAATTACGATAAGGTTGTGAATTACGCTGTCGAATTCACGGGAGAAAACAGGAGCGTTATAAAAGAGGCCTTGAAAAGAATAAAATACGTTGAGTTCCCAAATAAAAAAGAATTCAGAAGGTATTACGAGGAGTTGAAAGAGAACGGTTATCTGACGAAGGATGTCAAGGATTTGGGTTACAAGAGTGAGGATGAATTCTTCAAAGATTTCCTCAACGATAGCATATATCGATACGTCGCAGATCACTTAGCGAAAAATCCGAACTGGATGCCAAAGAAGGTTAACGTAACACTCAGAATAGGCTACCTGACAGCAGACCTTCACCAGCTTGCTTTTTACGTAGCACTAAAAGAAGGATATTACAGAGATGTCGGGATTAATGTTGTGAAAAAAGAGTATGCGAATGGCGTATTCGAGATGGAAGGATTCAAGCACAACGAAATAGATGTCGGCTATCTCGGCTGTGCACCTGCGACGCTGAAAAGGATAAATGATAATGTCAAGATAAGGATAATTGCTGGAGTTAATAACGAAGGATCAGCGATAGTTGTTAGAAAAGGAATAAACAGCTTTGAAGATCTTAAAGGAAAAAAGATTGCCATACCTGGATACGGAACTGTTCAGGATATCCTCCTGAGGATCGTTGCGAAGAAATATCATCTCAGATTGATCTCGGATTGAGATGAGGAAAATTATATCCCTACTAATTTTAATAACCCTCTGGTATTTAGTTTCCTTAGTTACAGAGATTCCCCCACCTCATATTGTTCTATACAAATTCGTGCATCTGATAATCTTTCCAGAGCCAATCTTAGGAAAAACACTGCTTCAACATGCTGAAGCGAGCTTGCTTAGAGTTCTAATCTCATCTTCAATAGCTTTCGCCATAGCAATTCCGATCGGAATAATTGCGGGGTGGAGCAAAAAGATTAATGAGATATTCATGCCGATATTTGAAATCCTAAGACCCATCCCGCCATTAGCGTGGATTCCCCTCGCTTACATTCTCTTTGCAAAACTACCGGACACAACGCAAGCGGCTCAGCTCTTCATAGTCTTCGTCGGGGCATTCTTTCCATGTTTGATAACCGTTTTCGATTCAGCAAAGAACGTTCCTACAGAACTGATAGAAATGGCGAGGGTTTACAAAGCAAGTGATTTCATGATTCTAAGGGATATAATTATTCCAAATTCGATTCAGGGGATTATTACGGGGATGAGAATTGGCCTAGGTGTCGGATGGATGAGCATAATCGCAGCTGAGATGATAGCAAGCTCTGGCTCAGGATTAGGATACTTCATACTCGTCATGTATGAGGTCGGCGGCAGGGTTGCTGAGATAATTGCGGGTATAGCTATGATAGGCCTGATAGGTTACGTTATGAATTACGCATTCATCAAGCTTGAGGAGGTTGCAATGCCATGGCGTTGAAAGTAGTTGCGATCGAGAAATCGTATGGAGAGCTTAAGGTTTTGGACGGGATAAGCTTCGATGTTAAGCCAAACGAATTCATATGTAT
>CAZVXC010000130.1:2026-3957 GCA_964631435.1 uncultured archaeon
ATCGTGGGCGAGAGTGGATGCGGAAAGACGACGCTTCTGAAGATAATTGCGGGTATTGAGAAAGCTGATAAAGGTGAGGTCGTATTCGGTAAGGATAATCCAAAGATAGGCTTTGTCTTTCAAGATGCGAGAGTTCTTCCTTGGAAAACTGTTATCGGTAACATAGAATTTGTTTTGGATGCCGCAAAAATGGATAGAGCTATTGCAAAGGAGATCATCCAATTCGTAGGTCTATCGGGATTTGAGAATTATTATCCAAAGCAGCTAAGCGGTGGGATGTTGCAGAGGTTGAGCATAGGGAGAGCCTTAGCAATAAATCCGGACGTTCTCCTTATGGACGAGCCGTTTGCGAATCTCGATGCTTTAACTAAGCAGAAGATGCATAGAGAATTAATCAGAATAGTTTCGAACAAAACTGTTGTCTTCGTAACGCATGATATCGAAGAGGCGATATATCTTGCAGACAGAATAATTATCTTATCTCCGAGACCTGCAAAGGTCGTTGATATAGTCGAGATAGACATTCCGAAGCCGAGAAATATAGTATCGGAGGAATTTTTGGAATATAAGAGGCTGATTTACTCTCTGCTATGACCTTTTTTACTCTAACCAGCAGTTCATGAAGTTAGATAACTGATCTCATGAAGGCGAGCGTGATGATCGATGAGCTGGCGAAAATAGTTGAAAAATTCAGGCTTTTTGAAAGGGAAAAGCTTGATAAAAAGATTATGTGGGTTTGAGAAAGTTGGGACAATAGAGGAGATTGCAAAGAATGGCTATGTTATCACTCTAGAAAGCTACATCGGACTTAAGCTTTATCTCGACGATCGATGATAAAGATGAAAGTTTACAGCGAAAAGCTTTCGAAATTGTTGAAGGAGAAAGATTAAAGAAGTTTGAACTCATTAAGATGTGGTAGGGATAATTATGAAGCTCGAAGAGGTTATACAGATAATAAGGGATAACGAAAAAATTCTAAAGGAAAAATTTAAAATTAAAAGCATCGGAATTTTCGGTTCTCTTGCAAGAGAAGAGGAAATTGTTCATGATATAGATTTAATTGTCGATTTTAGCGAGCCGATAGGCTGGGAGATTGTTGATTTGAAAGAATTTCTTGAGAGTCTGCTTGGAGCAAAAGTGGATATTATTACAAAAAAAGCTGCAATTGATAAACCTCTGCTGTGGAAATCCATAGAAAAGGAGATCGTGTATGTCTAAACGGAACCCTAAGCTTTTCGTTCATGATATGCTCGAAGCAATTGAAAAGATTGAAAAATACACAGAATCCATAAATGACCCTGAGGAATTCAAGAGGAAAGACATTGTTGTTGACGCTGTTCTTAGAAACCTTGAAATCATTGGAGAAGCTGCAAAAAACATTCCTGAAGAAATAAGAAACAAATATCCAGAAATTCTTTGGAATAGAGTTATCGGTTTAAGGAACGTGGTTATTCACGGCTACTTTATAGTTGATTTGGGTTATAATAAAGGAGCAGTTGCCAGAGCTTAAAGAGGTGCTCCTTAAGATGCTTGAGGAAATAGAGGGATAATTGTGGGTTTGAACGCTCAAGTTATACTGTTTCATATATCTGCCGCAACTGGATTTGTTACGCAGAAGCCGATACTGCAGGATCGCTCTGCAATTTTCGTTATTTCGATTTACAGCATACTGTTTCGATGATAGTGAATCTGAAAACTGTCTTTATATAGGAAGTCGTAAAAAAGCTGGATGCTCTACCAACATAGGTGAATCTAACTGTTCAATAATTGCTGCAATAGTCTGGTGTGGAGGTAAAACTGAGTTTAAAAGATTGGAATGATAAGCCATTAGAGGCTGCCATAAAGAGAATAATCAAAGACAAAGTTCTTAAGAAACCAAAGAAGAGCTAACAAACCAGATTCAGATGACACTTACTCCCATTATCTGCTAA
>CAZVXC010000131.1:0-3315 GCA_964631435.1 uncultured archaeon
GTTATGAGCCCGCCGGGATTACCTGGCTACCCCACCCCGCTTCAGAAATTTATTGAACGATCTCTGTATTTAATTTTTATGTTCGGCAAAAGCTATATAATTTCCCGATAAAGCATTCTAATGCTTTCAAATTTCAGAGGATGCTTGGTTGGATTGGCTATAGGAGATGCTTTGGGAAAGGATTTTGAGGGCTTAAGCTTTGAAGAAATAAGAGAGAGATACGGGCATATCAGAGATATGGGTGATGGAGAATGGACTGATGATACAGAACAGGCATTGATACTTGCCGAATCGATCGCATCGACTCTCTATTTCTCTCCGGATGATTTCGCAAACAGGTTAAAAAACATCGGGCTATCGAGATTCTACGGGCCAACCTCGTCAAAAGCGATAGAGAGGTTGAAGAGAGGTTTATCTTGGAGAGAAAGCGGTGTTTTCTCGGATACAGACGGCTCTGCGATGAGAGTAGCTCCCATAGGCCTCGTATATCACTTCAACTACAATCTCATCGAGAAATATGCAATTATCTCATCGATAGTAACGCATAAGGGTAATGCGGCAATAGCCGGAGCTGTTGCTGTTGCGATAGCTGTTGCATGTGCCGTAAATCAGGATGAAGATTTGCTTGAGGAGGTTGTGAAGAGATGCGAGAAGTTCGATGTGTTGATTGCGGAGAAGATCGAATACGCTTATCAGATAAGGAATGAAAGCTTAGAGAAAGCTGTTAAAGAGATAGGGACATCGATAATGGCTTTCGATGCTGTTCCCTTCGCATTTTACTGCTATTTCTCATCGAAAACTTTTGAGGAAGCTGTTGTTAAAGCCGTTAATGCAGGAGGAGATACTGACACAATCGCCGCAATAGTCGGAGCGATAAAAGGTGCCGAAAATGGACTGGACGAAATACCGGACAGATTTAAAAAGATAAGAGATTATGAAAGAATTTTGGAGATTGCCGATAGGTTATACGATGCTTATTTAAGAATCGCTTCAATCTCCTAAGATTTCATCATTTTAACAAACTCGAAAGCTGAATTCGCCGCTATAGCTCCATCACCGCAAGCTGTAACGATCTGCTTTAACGGATTATCGCAACAATCGCCAGCAGCAAAAACGCCATCGATATTTGTTCTCTGCTTTTTATCAACCTTTATGTATCCTGCGGAGTCTCTTTCAACGCCTAAGCCCATGACTATATCCGTAGCAGGTCTCATTCCGACGGATATGAAAACACCATCTACATCCAACACAGTCTCCTCCTTCGTAACTCTGTTCAGCAGAACAACCCTCTTAACCCTATCTTCACCCTCGATTCTTAAAACGACTGAATTCCATATAACTGGTATCTCTCTCTTAAACAACTCATCTTGCAGAGCTTTTTCAGCTCTAAGCTCATCTCTCCTATGCACCAATGTTACATCGCATCCGATCTCTTTCAGATATATCGCATCTTCAACCGCACTATTCCCGCCGCCAACAACTATAACCTTCTTTCCTTTGAAGAAATGTCCGTCGCAAGTTGCACAGTAGCTAACTCCTCTGCCGAAAAATTCTTTTTCGCCTTCCACGCCTAGCTCTCTGTGCTTGCCGCCTGTTGCGATAATAAGAGCTGTTGCATAATACACATCGCTTTCCGTGATCACAACGAATCTATTACCCTCTTTTTTCAACTCCTCAACTTTCTCGAACTTGTATTCCGCTCCGAATTTTATCGCTTGATTTTTCATCTTTTCAAGAAGTTCAAATCCGCTCCCTTCAAATCCGGGATAATTCTCAACCTTAGGTGCTAAGGAGAGCTGAGATACCGGATCGACAGTTTCAAAGAATGCAACACTCATACCGTATCTTGCAGCATATATAGCTGCGGTGGCTCCCGCTGGGCCAGCACCGATTATGATTACGTCGTATTCTTTCTTTTCATCTCTCTCGCTTAACGTTTCGAGTCCTGCGATTTGCATTCTCTCACCTCTCACCGATAAATTTTTTTTCTTAAATAAAAACTTATGTTGCTATGAGTTATCTAAGTAAGGAGGAGTTATTAAAAAAATTTGGGGGTATTGCATGGATATCACCATACGAAAGAGTTGTAGCGATGACAGATGGAGAGCTTGTTGAGCTGCACGAATTTCATGCGAGGAACAGATGTTACGGAGGAGCGGCGTGGGAGGTTTACCATTACAAGAGAGTTAGCGATCTGATTTTAAAAGCTCGGAGAGAAGGTGCAAGGAACATATTCGTTATCAAACCGGGAAAGACTGATTTGAAATTAGTTCCGGGTATTGCTGGAGCCGGAATCGAGGAGGTTGTTATAGATACAGATATAGAGATAACTTACAGCGGATTGGCTGGCGCTGGGATTGCTGCAACTGTCTGCAGAGGATTGGCGAAGGATGTTGAGGGTATAGAGATTATAGAAGTTGGAGGTGGTGGAAAGCTTGGGAAAGCTAAGATAATGCTTAAAGCTTATGAAAAAGTAGTTATAGGTGTTGACGATACTGACAGCAAAGAAGGCGGTGCGACATGGTCTCTGATGAATGAAATAGCGTATAAGATCGAAAAGAAAGGCTTAGGTCATTATCTCATGCACACGATAACCCAGCTTTACACAAAGACTCCCGAAAAAACTACGAATTGCGTTTCCATTTCCGTAACATTTGCGACAGATAATAAAGAGAGGTTGGTTAGAGAATTTGAGAGGGAATTGAAGGAAAACACGATGAGCGATGAAACAGCTATGGCGGTTTATAATAAAATAGAGATTCCAGAGGAGCTTATAGAATACGGGAAAGCTGTAAAATCAAGAATTGTTGAATTGGATGAAGCTTATGAGATTGCAAAAAAGCTCGGAATTAAGTCAGTTATTATAACGGGAGAGAGAGGTTTAATCGGAGCAATAGCGGCTCTTGCATTCTCCGATTCTCCTGATGAAGCAGTGATAGTTTATGCTTGATTATCTGACGAAGACAGAGTTACTTATCCTAGGCGTAAAAACAGATGTAGAGCCTCTCAGGAAAGGCGGAGGAGGGCCTATTGGCGGGATAGGATTTGAGATAAAAGGTTCGGTTATTTCAACGCCGGTAAAGCAGGAATACGTTAAATTCTCACCGTATTCAATAAAAATGGAAGGCAAGAGATATTACCTTTATAAAGAGAATGAGAAAATAGGGAAAGTTCATTTTCCAGATGCAAGATACTATGCGTATAAAATTAACGGAATTCCCGTGGGTAAGATAGTTGCTCTCGATGGGATAGATGCTCTCGTAAGTGCTGTTTCGAGAAAATGCATCCATTGGGAAAGAAAGAGATGCATTTTCT
>CAZVXC010000131.1:3325-3923 GCA_964631435.1 uncultured archaeon
TCTGAAGGATGCTGTGGTTGAGAAGGATGCGGAGATGATTGCTGAGGCTGTTAAAATTGCTTATGAGGAAGATAAAAGAAGGCATTTGACTTTAACAACAGGGACAACGAATTTAAGAGATAAAGGGGCGTTAAAGCTTGCTGAAGTTACAAAAAGAGTTAAGGAAGAGGTAGATATCCCCATCCATGTGCAACTCGAGCCTGTTGGGGCGAAATATCTTGAGATGCTATACGAGGCTGGTGCTGAGAGCATAGGAATTCACGTAGAAACTTTCGACAACACAATAAGAAACATCGTTGTTCCAGCCAAGCCGGATTTAAGGGAGTTTATCGCATGCTGGAAAAATGCTGTCAGCATCTTCGGAGAGTGGAAGGTTTCTTCATGGCTTCTGATAGGCTTGGGGGAGAGTTTTGAAAGCGTCATCAGAGGTTTTAAAAAGATGGCTGAGCTAACGGTAGTTCCTTTTATAGCTCCATTCAGGCCAGCTCCATCATCTAAGCTGAAAAGACCGGATTTGAGATACGCTAAGGGTGTTTACACGGCACTCTCAAAGCTGAGAGATGAATACGATGTTAAGATATGCGACTCCCCTTCTGGA
>CAZVXC010000132.1:0-3921 GCA_964631435.1 uncultured archaeon
GCTTCATCAAAATCGGTTAAAAAATATTCTCGGATGGTAAAGTTTACGAGTCTCTCCAGCAACTGCAAGCGGTTTTATTCCATCATCTTCAACTAAGCAGATTGTTACAATAAAGTAATCTTCTAATGAAGCTAACTCCTTACAAGCTTTTTCCAACAACTTTTGCTTATCTTTTTGGTGAATCATCAATTTGTTGATGTTGTTTATTGCATTAAGCAATCTGTTTAATCTCATTAGCTCTGTCATATCCTTCGCTATTATCAGGCAATGTTTACCTTCAGGTAATTCAATTGGAATCATATTATTGATGAAATATCTCCCATCTCTCGTATCTTGAAACGTTATCGTTTTATTTTCTTTTAAAGCTTTCCTAACGTATTCCATTCTGCGTTCTGCAACCTCTTTAGGCAGAACATCGTAGAACGTTTTTCCTATTGGATTTACACCCAAACTTTTAATCATTGATGGGTTTGCCTCGATAAACACGCCATCTTTGTTTACTATCGCAATCAAGTTTGGCGTATTTTCGAAAATCTTTCTGAACTTCTCCTCACTCTCTTTGAGTTTCCTTTCCATCTCTTTCCTTTTAGAGATGTCACGAATTATAGTTGTAAAAAACATTCTGTCTTTGCTTCTCCATACGTAATAGCTCATCTCTACTGGGAATTCTTCTCCATTTTTTCTTAGTCCAAAAGTTTCCATCAGCCTGCCAGAAGGAGACTTAACACTTTTAACCTCAGATTTAAAACGGCTAAAGCCCTCTTTAAATCTTTCACGAAGTCTCTCTGGAATTAATAATGTAACGGGTTTTCCGATAATCTCATCTGCTTTATAACCAAAAATCTTCTCTGCACCTTTATTCCAGCCGACGATCTCTGCTTTATCGTTAGCGGTTATTATGGCGTCGATAGAAGAGTCGATGAGTAATCTGTAACGTTCCTCACTTTCTCTAAGCTTCATCTCAAGCTCAATTCTTTCAGTAATATCCCTCGTAATTATCACTCCTCCTATGAACTTGCCATTTTCGTAGAGTGGTGTGCCAATTGACTCCATCCATATCCATTTGCCATCTTTCCTTTTGTATCTATGGGTTGCTTTACACTCTCTCCTCTCCTTAATAGAATTGAAAAACTCAGCCTTAACAAAATCCAAGTCATCAGGATGGACGTATTCAAAAACTGATTTGCCAACCATTTCTTCTGGCTTGTAACCCAATACCCTCTCAACAGATGGGCTTACGTAAGTTCGTATACCATTTGCATCAACAGTAACTACTACATCTCTTACGTTTTCTACAATTAAACGGTATTTTTTCTCAGATTCTTTCAATTTCATTTCCAAAGCTTTTCTATGTGTTACGTCTCTCTTAATCCCGACGTAGCAGATAACATTCCCATTTTCATCTTCTATCGGGAAAGCCGATAGCTCTACGAAGATTGGGGTGCTATCCTTTTTATAGCATTTAACCTCCCCTCTATACCAGCCCTTTTTTGATAACTCCTCATAAATTCTTGAAAACTGCTCTTTTCCCATATGGATTGCTGGAGTCTTTCCTTTTAGCTCTTCATCCGAATATCCAAGTAGTTCCCTGTGTGCTGGATTTTGTTCCAGATAATAGCCATTGGGATCTATTATTGCAATACCATCATTTGAGCGATCAAAAATCTCCTTATACAATTTTAACTTATCTTCAATCTTTCTCTTATACAAAATCTCATTTTTAAGCTTTTCATAGATTTCTTTGCTCAACTCTCTTTTTATTCTTGCGAGAAAGATGTTTGGTGGCATATAATATGGGTTTTCGCAAACCGAATCTTGGATTACCACCTTAGGATGCGTTAGAATTACATCTATCAGCATTTCGGTATCAAATTTGTTCTCATTATACTGACAAACAGCAATACATTTACTCTTAGGGAAGAATTCGTTCAG
Organism: uncultured archaeon; assembly: GCA_964631435.1. GTDB lineage: Archaea > Halobacteriota > Archaeoglobi > Archaeoglobales > Archaeoglobaceae > Geoglobus. The sequence continues at coordinate 1,933 of CAZVXC010000132.1, forward strand.
CTTAGCCTCATACTCGATTAACTTTTCAACACCCGGAAGTTCTGTAAAGAACCACGTCATCTCCCCCGTTCCCCTTAAGCCTGAGTAGCCCTCTTTAATAGCCTCCTTTTCAGCCTCTCTCAACAATTGTATCATTCTATCAGGATCGAAATAACCATTTTTTAGGTATGCTTCTTCACTCATCAACACTACAAATTGTCCTGAGTTCAGGTATGAATCGATGTCAACGTATTTCCTGAAAGCATCGATGATTTCCTCTCTTGTGCTCTCATCAGCTATGTATAAGCATTTCTCATTGTTCTTCAAGCCCTGAAGGATGAAAGGAATTATAAAAGAGAATTTTTCATCTTTAGTTCTGTAAATAAAGCTGAGATGGTCTCCCGGCTTTAGACTCTTAAGCTGAAATCTCATTTGTTGTTATAATGGAATGCACTATTTATAGTTTAAGAACATGGGTGCTGGGAACAACATAATAACTTCTTTAGCCGTTTGACATCTTCTTCGCCCTAAAAGAGCGAAGCCTTCTTGGCAACCTGCTGTAACCAACCTCCCCGAAATAGTAGATCTGAAAGTTGGCAATTAGATTAACTTAAATAAAGTTATCTTCTTAAACGTTCTCTCAATATCTGGTTGCCAGATATTTCACTTTCGGAACTACTGTGAAGGGCTAAGCTTGGATATTTTGTTACAACTTGAGAGTTCTCCAAGAATAGGCTTTAGGAGGTTTTAGAGCGTAGTTGCTTGCGAGTTCTGTCAATTCTCTATCCTCTGTTACCAGAGCTAGTTGAAACACGACGGAAGTTGCGTATATCATTCGATCAAAGTAATCTCTTAAGCCTTTGTCGGTCAAAAGTTTATCTGCAACTTTTTCGATCTCAGAATTAGTGAGAGGTGTAGGTTTAAGTAGGTCTTCGTTTAGAATACTACTTAATCCGATTCTATAGTCCTCTAAGAGATTTATACCATCCTTCAGCAATCTTAAGAGTATGAATTTTGCTTCGATTAGGGAAAGTGGGCTGTAATAAACTTCGAATTCCCTCAAAACCTTTGGAAAATTCTCTTTTATCCCGTCTATATCAACATCGATCCCAAAGAGCGGTAGGATGTAGGATGTGTCAAGCAAGATTTTATTCAATTATGCCCGCCTCCCTCTGAATCTCAATGCTCAGTTTTTCTATCTCCTCAAAGCTTAGTTTTACTTTCTTGGGTTTTTTCAGCAGATCTTCGATTGTTGGATTGACTTCTAGCAGGCTTTTTCCCTCATTAACAACCTTCGCTATTACTATGCTCCCTGGTTTCAGATTTAGAATTTTCCTGAGTTTTGCGGTCGTGTATATTTCACCTTTCTTTCCGACTTTTAACTTAAATTCGGACATATTCGGATTCATCGGATTCTATTTATCATCAGAAATATTTTAATCTTGCGGATCTTCTACGAGCACTTAAAAGTTGAGAAAATTGTTTGCGGCTTTTAATTAGGTCTCGAGATTTCTAAGCTATCAGTGCGTATCCATTCACTATGATATTCGTCGCAAATGACACGGCTGACAAACCTGTCCTTAGACTGATATCTATGGCAGAATATAGGATTGCAGCTTCGGAAACGATTAAAACGGTATTCCTGTCCTTACCCATTTCAAAGCGATACCTCCCGAAATTCTACCGGATATCGTTAGGAAACACTTCTTAAAGTTGATCCCTTTCTTAATACGGCATTGCGTCTCCCCACATCATAAGATCGAGCGATCAACCCTCTTTTACTCACGAGAGCTACGATAATATTCCTTTAGTATCTAAGTAACTCAGAGACTCAAGGATTTCACTTAAATTTTCTTCAGCTGTGATTGGGGTTGTCAAAATAACAGAGTTGCAACCTATGCAACTTACACTTCAGCGGTTAGTAGGAGAGGGAACGAGAAAGGGGTAAAGATAAAAGTTTATTATACTTTTTTGGACTTTCTTTGAGGAAAACAAGCGAGTTCATAATGT
>CAZVXC010000133.1:0-3897 GCA_964631435.1 uncultured archaeon
CAATAAAATTAAGCAGAGAAAACGGGCTTGTTCGGGTTAGATTAAGAAGGATGGGCGAGGAAGAGGATGTTGTTGCGAGGATTGTGATAGGTGCGGATGGTGTTGAAAGCAGAATAGGGAAGATGGCTGGTATTAATACGACGCTAAAGCTGAATGAAATCGAAAGCTGCGTTCAGTATCTAATGACAAATATAGATTTCGATGAAAGAAAAACATACTTCTGGATAGGAAAAAAGTTCGCTCCCGGCGGTTACATATGGCTGTTTCCTAAGGGGAAAGATGCCGCAAACGTCGGGGTTGGCGTTATGCCAAGCTTAGCTGAAAAGAATGCAAAATGGTATCTGGATAAATTTGTTAAAGAGAATTTTCCAGATGGGGAAATAATCGAGGTCGTTGTCGGCGGCGTTCCGGTTAAAGGTGCTATCGAAACTGCTGTTGCTGATAACGTGATGCTTGCGGGAGATGCCGCGAGGCATGCCGATCCGATAACGGGTGGTGGGATTATCAACGCTATGAAAGCAGGCTATCTTGCGGGCATCACAGCATTTGAAGCTGTTGAAGCGAAAGATTACTCGAAAAAATTCTTGCGGAGATATGATGAGAGGTGGAAAAACGATTTCGGGAAAACATTGGTTAGGAACAAAAAGATTCAGGAGAAGGTTTTAAAGCTCGACGATAACGTTTTGGACAAGATAACGAAAAGCTTGGAAGGAATTCCGATAGAAGAAATGAGTGTAAGAAGGCTTGCACTTGAAGTATTCAAGAAGCATCCGAAAATATTCTGGGATTTAAGAGAATTCCTGTTCTGAGATGTAGTTTAAAAGAAGCTTATAAGCCTTCTTTTCCCTCTTTCCGCCGCATCTCTCCACAATCCTTCCGTAATATTCTATTTTATCTCTCAATTCCTTACTTCCACTGATAACATATCTCGTTCCATGTATAGTCGCTTCGATAACAGCGTTAAATCCCCTGTTCACGGCTTTCACATCTTTCCTTAAAACTTCCCCATCTACAAAACTCAGATAAGCGTAATTTCTATCTAAGCGTGCTTTAAACTTTATCCAGCTTAGAGCATCTCTTATGATCGGTGGCTCTAAGCTCTCGAAGAAATCCTCGCTTAAATCTTCGAATGCTGATATAACGAAAATTACGGGATCGGAAATTACATTAACATAAAGCACACCGGTTTTCTTAACGAATCTCCTCGTATGGTTGTCGAATAGCCTCACTCTCACGTCATCTCTAACGATAATTCCTAAGGGGGCGGTATTTATCCAATCCGCAACTGTTATTCCTATGACCTCATTTATCCCCTCATACAACCCGAAATTCCTCAGCATCTCCATCCCTCTGATAGAGCTAAATATATAGAGGATGCAGTCAAATCCGCAATGCTTCCCGGATTTACGCCAATATCCATAATTTTTTTATCCAGTTCGTGGAAGATTACGATGTTATCTGTTTCTTCGAAAAGCTTTAAGCTATTTTTTGCAAGCTCCCTGACTTTCTCAGCATAAAGCATGCCTTTCTTTGCGATTATTAACGGATCGAGAAGCTCTGACAGAAACTTGATGTATGTGAGGACTATCGCATAATTCGGGTCTTCTCTTTCCGAATAATATTCGAAAATCCTGTCTTTTCCCTTTAAGCTTAGTTTGAACCCGTTTACAATCTCTTTTGCTATAAAATTCTCTTTCGGAGCCATTTTCATCCATTCGAGCACGCCTATTCTGCCTTTGACAATTTCGTCTTTAACATCCCTTCTCAAGCTCATTTCTTCAGCTTCCATAACTCTCGCATTGGACAGATCGAACGCTTTCTTTATCTGCAACGAATCTTTGAAGTCTGCGTTCCGTATGAACTCTTTTGCAGCATTCACATCTCCCCATGATGCTGTTAGTGGCGTTAAAAGCAAAAAGGCGCCGAAATGAACATTTTTTGCTCTATGCCATCTCAATGAGTTCTCGATTAGGCTAAGCACACCTTCTCCGAAGCTTTTCTCCCCTTCAGCGATCTCAACGAATATTGGGAAGGATGAGGACGATGATAGGATGAAGTGTTCGAATCTCAGATCGTGAAAATCGTGAAATCTATCCACATTCCCCGGCTTCGGGTTTGCTGAGACTTCAAGCAGGAGAGATGAGACCGCCGCTACGGCTGAATCTTTTGCACAGTCGAACATTTTGATCACCTTTATAAGCTCAAGGCATTATTCCGCTTGATGATTAAAAAATTTAGGATGATCATGGATTTCATAAAAATCGAGCATACGTTGTTTGCTCTACCATTCGCATACTTAGGAGCATTCTTAGCTAACAACGGGATGATCGACATCAAAACATTCATTTTAATCGGAACAGCATTCACTGGCCTAAGAACGGCGGCGATGACATTTAACAGGATTATAGATAGGGATATTGATGCGTTAAATCCGAGGACGGCAAAGAGGCACATCCCTTCGGGCTTGATTTCTGTAAGGGAAGCTTACGCTATAGCGTTCATTTCTCTCTCAATTTATTTCATTTCAGCATATCTGATAAACGATCTGGCATTTAAGCTCTCTCCAATTCCGGCTGTAACTGCTTACATCTACCCGTATTTAAAGAGATTTACAACGGCATCGCATTACGTTCTTGGCCTTAATCTAAGTTTCGCACCCATGGGCGGGTGGATAGCTGTTAAAAACAGCTTTAACATCTTCGGCGAAGACAAATTGCCATTCTTAATCGGTATCGCTGTCATATTCTGGGTTGCGGGATTCGATATGATTTATGCGATACAGGATTACGATTTCGATAGAAAATACAATTTACACAGTTTTCCGGCAAGGTTCGGAATAAAAGCGGCAAAGATTATGGCATTAATCAACCACATCGTTTTTTATCTCATCCTGCTTTTCGCTTTAACGAGGATATACGAAGCTGCTATATTCGCAAAGATAGGCCTTCTCGTAGTCTTAGCTCTGATTGTTATTCAACATCTCATAGTGAATTTTGGGAAGGATGATAGAAGCATTCAGATAGCTTTCTTCAACTTAAATGCAATTCTAAGCCTCTCTCTCTTGCTATTCACTTTTCTTGATATTCTTCTAAAGCCTTTCTTATAGCTTTCTCAACCTGACTTTTGTGTATGTTCGCAGCTCTATGAATCCCTCCTTCCAAGCCTCTTGTGGCGAAGCACGGATATATTTGGGTGAAGTATCCGGCTTTTGTCGGAGCATCTTCAATTCTCAATCCCTTAATCTTTTCCGCAACGAAGTAGCTTGAGCCGCATATTGCGGATCTCTTAACTTTCACATCCTCTATAATCCCATTTTTAACCCTTATCTCAAACTCAGGCATCCCAAAGCTTTTGAAAAATTCTATGAGGTCTCTATCTTTTATTAGAGGCGTTGCGCAACATATATCCTCCCACAAAACTCTCACTCCGACTTCTTCTCCGAGCTTCTTTAGCTGATACGCCGATCCGCTTTTCGCCCCTCCGGGAAGGATAATATATTTGACCTTCCTCCCTTTCGATCTCCTTATTACCTCGTAATTAACATCCGGATGGAGAGCGTAGCTAAGAATTATATCGGAATCGAAAATCTCATCTGGAATCTCAATTGATTCGGTGTCATCGATTATCTCCGGAAGTTCGTCAGGCATTTTGAACGATACCGTTTCGAACTTCTTGGATATCTGTTCTAAAGCTCTCCTCCCGTATTTTTTCCTAAGAATTACTGCTATCTTCATATTTCAACAACTTCATTATATTATTTTTAATCTCTACAAAAGGCTTCAGATCGACAACTTTGTAAGGCGGTATATTCTCAAGATCGGCTTTTATAAAATTCTGATCAAACGGGATAATGCCGAGCAAAGGCTTGTCGAGATTCTCTATGAGCTCCTTCGCCCT
>CAZVXC010000134.1:0-3889 GCA_964631435.1 uncultured archaeon
TATGCATCCATTCTTTACATAGCTAAGATAATCCTCTTTTATAACCCCCCTTTTTCCGGCACATGTAATAACTATATCCGCATGCTCTAAAGCTTTTTTTAATTCCATAACCTCGTAGCCCATATAAACGGCTTCCATAGCCCTTAGTGGGTCTATTTCAACAATTATAACTCTGCAGAAGTTTCTTAGGGCGAAAGCACATCCTTTGCCAACTCTACCGAATCCGACTATTACAGCAGTTTTCCCGATCAGGTTGATGTTTAGTCTTAATAAGCCATCTATCAATCCCATCCCGGTTCCGTAAACGTTTTCACCTATTCCTTTAACAAAGGAATCATCGACCACAATAGCTTTCTTAACATCGATCTCTCTGAGGTAATCCAGTCCGCTTCTGGTGAGTTCGATCGCTCCTTCAACCTTATCCAAGCAACCTCTTTCCTTAGCAATTCTGAGCAATTTTGCAACGCAATCAAGATAGTAATCAGCTTTTATGACTTCTCCAGCATCATACACATCAATTCCAGAGCTTTTCAGCCATTTTACGGCTTCATCCTTAGTTGTTGCAGGGCTAAATGGTGTAACTAAGACCTCACAATACTTGGAAAGTTCTTTTATCAGGACTGCGGTTTTGAATTCTAAGGGAAAAGCTATCGCAACTCTATATCCTTTCAGATCTCTGCCAACTTCTTTGCACGCCATTTTTACGAGCTTCATTCTTTCGTAAACCCATTCAGCCATCCCAAACATAGGCTTCTCTCATTCAGAATCCATAAATTCTTTTTGATTTAATATAGCAAAGAGATAAATCTTTAAGCAGATATTACAACTTCGATTGATGGAAGTTGTTAGGGTAAAGGTTTACAATCCTTTTCCGGCTGGGGAAACAAATGTTTACATAATAAACGATGAACTCGTAGTCGATGCGGGTGTTAGCGATGAGAGAGTTAAGCAAAAACTTGAAGAGACTCTTCGCATTAGAGGAATGGATTTTGAGAGTGCAACCTTAGTCGTTACCCATCCTCACGCTGATCACTTCGGATCTGCATATCTGTTCAGCAAAGTGTTCGCACATGAAAATGCATGCGAAAAGATGTTCGACGCTGAGAAGGAATACTTCAGGCTCGTAACATCTCATTTCATCCTCGAAGGAATGCCTGAGAAGTTTGCGAGAGAGATGCAGAGAAGGGCGGAAGAGAGGTATAAGAGATTTGCGAAGCCTTGCGAATGTTGCAATAAGATACCTGATAAGATAAAAGCTGGAAAAGACAAATTTGATGTCATCCACGTTCCCGGTCATTCTTTCGGACACATCGCATTAATTAATTCGGAACATATCTTTTCAGGAGACGTTCTGCTTGAAGGCATAACACCCAATCCTGTTATAGAGCCTGTCGATGAATTTGAGAGGTTGCCAGTTTTAGACCATTTTATAGATACTCTTAAGAAGCTTTATCTGCTGAGAGTCAAGAGAGTTTATCCGGGACACAGAGAATTCAACAGGGACATTAAAGATGTTCTGAAAGAATATCTGAGGAGTTTCGAGGAGAGATGTTACGAGATATATGATTTATGCGGAGATAAGACTGCTTTTGAAATCGCATTAAAGCTATTCGATATAAATCAGATTTTCTTGGCTATGTCCGAAGTGATAGCTTATCTCGACTTTCTAAGCGAAAGAGGCTTTGTTGAGAAATCTGGCAAGAAATATCTCAGAAGAGGGCGTAGAGATGATTTAAAAGATGTGTGGAGAGAAATAAGAGAAGAGATAATCCGAGAAGAATGAAATCTCTTACCTTTGGATGCCTTATTTCGTATAAAGGTTCGTAATTAAAATTCTTCGAGAATAAAGCCTCAGAGAAACTCAATGCTCTAAGAATAGCTGTTGATACAAAGACTTTCAGCAACTTCGCATAATATCCCAGCCTCCTCTCCTCTATAACTTCTGAAATCTCGTTCAGATCATTTATCAAATGAGGGACTATCGAAAGGGCAAGCTGAACAACGCTGACAAATCTCTTCGGTATCTTGAAGAAGATCAAAGCTCCGGCTATCTCATTCATTCTGGAAGAATAAATTATCGTTCCTACGGAAAGCAGGGTTGCGAATGCGAAAGCTGACTTCAACGCATACCTCATGTCGAACAGAAATCCGGAAAGCAGAATTAAGATATAGAACGGCAGAAAAGCGGCTACAACTCTTAAAGCCTTGCTTTTCGTGAAAAAAAGCGTTATTGCCATTGCGATCGAACAGGATGCGAAGCTGAAATGGGAGGTATAGACTGAGAGAGAAAGGAGAATTGCTGATATTAAAGCACATCTCCCTTCGATGTCACCTTCTTTAATAGCTAGGGAGACCTGCTTTATCATAGCCTTATTACCCTATCGCATTTTTTTGCAAAGACTTCGTCATGTGTCGCAATTACAGCGGTTTTTTTGAATTTTCTGAGAAGATAGATCAATTTCTCTCTAAAATTCACATCCTGACCCGCTGTTGGCTCGTCGAGAAGCAAAACATCTCTTTTGAAAGCTTTCGCAATAGCTAATCTCTTAGCCTCACCTCCGCTAAGAGAGTGGGGATGTCTATTAGCTAAATTCGATATTTCAAATTCCGAAAGAATGTTCAGATCGCTAACCTCTTCTATAACCCTGTTTTCTGTGAAATGATAGTTCGGATTTTGTAAGATAAGCTGGAAATTTATTCCAGCCTTTCTGAAATCTCTTGCAATCTTTTTAAGCAAAGTCGTTTTTCCCGCACCGTTATCACCGGTTATAGCTATTATCTCCCTTTCTCTCAGCTTTATCAAACCGTCGTAAATTGTATCACCTTTTTCACACCTAATTTCATCGAACTCTCTTTTTTCAATTCCGAAGTTAATTATTTCATCAAAATGCCTGCTGAATTCGATTCTGTGATCTGAAACAACGGCTTTAATCCCTTTAATTATCGAAATCAGGTTTTTTGCGTTTCTATTGCTAAGATGGGCGAAGGGTTCATCGAAAAGAACGATTTTTCTATTTGATGCTATCGCCGCAGCTATTTCCACAAGCTGGAGTTCCCCGAAAGATATTTCGTAAATGCTTTTTTGAATCAGATGTCCTATGTTAAGGTTTTCAGCCACATCTTCAGCAATTTTCTTAGCCGCTCCATAGCTAAAACCGTCCTGAATCAGTGGAAATGCAATTTCGTCGATAACTCTTAATGCTGTTATTTGCTCTCTCGGATTTTGCATGACGAGATAGCTGATCGCAGGAGATGGCTTTGTTGATAAGACACTCACTCTCCCATCGAATCTTCCTCCGTAGAAATCGGGTATCAAGCCGTTAAATGTTTTAAGCAATGTGGATTTTCCTGAACCCGTTTTCCCCATTATAAAGCAATTACCTCTAATTTTTCCTTCCAAGTTTTTGAGAGCTGTGATACCGTTCGGATAGACGTATTCCCTAATTTTGAATTCAATCAATGCTTATTCCCCTCTCTTTCATTAGTTTCTCAGCGTATTTATAAACCAAGACTGCCAAAACGTGATCGACGAACATATCCTGAGGAACGAATATCAGGACTGTGGCGAAAAAGATTATGAGAGGTAAGTTGCATGTGCTTAAACCGAAATATGATGCGACACTCTTCGCCCAAGTTGAAAGGCTCGAATTGGATATTGCGAAGTTGTAAAACACTATGTAGCCGAGAATGTAAATTGGCAGAGATGCGAAGAAAGTTGAGAGCCATAATGTCAGCATTCTCTTTATCTTCTTCCTGAAAATTCCAGCTAAGAAAGATGCAATTGGGAATCCCATGAGAAATCCCGCTGTTGGGCCGAGCAGAACACCTATTCCGCCACCGGAAGATGCGAACGGCAGACCGATTGCTATGAGAGCTAAATAAAGAACCT
>CAZVXC010000135.1:0-3888 GCA_964631435.1 uncultured archaeon
GTTGAAGAATTAAAATTTCCGCAAGAGATAGATGTCAAGCTCAGAGAAGGTTCAGATTACTACGGGCTTGAGATATACGAAACACCCGGTCATTCTCCCGATTCAATATCGATCTATCTGAGAAAGGAGAATGTTCTAATAGCCTCAGACTCTCTCGGATACTTCACCTCATCAGGAAGGATAATTCCACTTTTCTTCTACAATTACGAAAGCTATGTAGATTCGATCAAAAAGATTTCATCGTTCAAACCCTTCGTTCTCGGACTCGGACACATCTATTACTTCATAGGAAAAGAATGCGATAAAGCTGCAAGCGATGCACTTAATGAAACAGTTAAATTGGCAGAGAAGATAAAGGCTGGGATGAGTGATGAAGAATTGCTTAGCTATTTCATAGTCGATGAACTCAAATTGTATCCTGACGAGGCTATGAGGTTTTCAGCGATGCTGCTTAAGAAAAGGGTAAAGTAAATTAATCTATTTTTTTATCGCAGGTTCGTGAAAATTGCGATAACATCTCCATATTATCCCCCTCATCTCGGCGGAATCGAGCTTCACGTTAAAAATTTGGCTGAAGAGCTTGCTAAGAGGCATAGAGTTGAAGTCATATCGTCTTGCGGCGAAAGCAGTAGAGTGAGGGTTAGAAGAGTGAGATGTCTTAACATTCCGTATTCCCCGATTCCTTTGCAAAGATTGAATTTAGAAGCAGACGTTACGCATCACCATATCCCAAGCCCATTCTTTGCTCTCGCTTTCAATTCGAGACCGAGCGTTGTAACATATCACAACGACATCGTGATACCAGATGTCGTGAACGGTTTTAAAATTCCGCTATCTCTTGCTCGCTGCATCGAGCTTATCAGCAAGAGGGTTATGAGGAAAGTCGTTAGAGATGCAGATATCGTAATAGCGACTACCTTAGATTACGCTCTAACATCTGATATTCTGAGAGAGTGTATGGATAAGGTTTGCATCATCCCGAATGGGATAAGAGTCTCGGATTTTACCTACACGAAGGATAAAGAGGATTACGTCATTTATGTCGGCAGAGTAGTTGAATACAAGGGGTTGGGAGTTTTGTTAGAAGCCATTTCGAACACAAAAGAGAAACTTCTAATAGCGGGCGAGGGTGAGGATAGGGTTAGATTTGAGAGGATTGCGAAGAAATTGAATGTGAATGCAAAATTTCTTAGAAAAGTTGATCACAAAAGGCTTTCATCACTCATAGCTAAGGCGAAATGCTTAGTCCTGCCATCGAAAAACAGGCTTGAAGCATTCGGAATTGTTCTGCTTGAAGCTATGGCATGCGGAACACCCGTTGTGGCATCAAACATTCCCGGAGTCAGATGGGTTGCAAAGAAGGGTGGCTTCGTTTTCAACAACTCCGATGAGCTGAGAGAGATTATAACGAATTTGGATGAGAGGGATGTGAAGGTAATGGGTAGAAGGGGAAGAAAATTTGCAGAAAGGCACGATTGGAGTTTGATAGCTAAGAAGGTGGAAAGGATTTACGAGGAGGTGATCTGAATTAGGCTAATTGCGATAGTGCCTATAGCGACAAATGAGCCTGAAGGTGTCATTGCTGGGAGTGCGAAGCATCTGAAAAAGCTGAAGGAGATAGACGAGGTTATCTACGTCTTCGATGGGAGTGAAGATGATGAGAGAGTTTCTTTGCTTAGAAATTTTGGATGCAAGGTTATAGCAAGGAATACGAAGAGAGGTAAAAGAGCTGGAGCGATTAACGATGCCTTATCGTGCATAAAAAAAGCTGAATACATCGCTATATTCGATGTCGATTCCCGACCAAATGAGGAATTCGTAAGGAATTGTGTAAAAGCCCTCGAAAGAGATAAGAGAGCTTACATAGCATCAACCCGGAGGCTTATAAGTAATGCTGTTAATACGCTCACGAAAACGATCGAACTCGAATATAACATCATAAATTTTTTTCTAAGCAGATCGAAATTCAAGCAATTTAACGGTCTCATAGGTGTGCTAAACGGTGAGATTTTGAAAAGGGAAAGGCTTAGAGAGGATGTCATAACTGAGGATGCAGATTTTGCTACGAGGATGCATGTTAAAGGCTACAAAGCGATTCTATGTGAAGGTTACATCTACGAGCAAGCGCCACTATACTGGAAGGATTTTTACAATCAGAGGAAAAGATGGTATTTCGGAGGATTGCAACTCTGGAGGTATTTGAATGATGTTTTGAAATCCAAGAATCTCGGCTTCAAAATATCTTGGCTCTCATCTCTAACTCTAACCTTCGTTCCAATACTATTCCTCCCGCTCATCCTAATGGCTCTGCCATCCCTTCTGATATACAAAAAAAGGGAAGGTTTTAAACTCTACATTGGACTGATAGCTTACTGCCTAACATTACAGCTCGCATCTTTATCTGCGATCGTGAATATGTTAAAGGGGGAAGAGATCGAATGGGTAGCGATAAAAAGGAGCTTAGAAACTTAGCACTTGCGATAGCGATAACATTCATAGCATTCTTCGCGATATTCAGAATAAGCGGTAAAAATGTATTTTCGATTTTAAGAGCCAAATCCGAATTCGTAATTATAGCTTTGCTGTTACATTTCCTCTTCTGGACATTCTGGGCTTTAAGGCTTAGATTTATAGCAAAGATAATTGACGGGGACTTAGAATACAAAAATGCATTTGCAATAACGCTTGCAAGCAATTTCTTCGCTGCAATAACACCATCTTCAGCCGGTGGAGAACCGATCAGAGTTATCTATCTATCTAAGAACGGTATAAATGCGGGTAAAGCGACTGCTATAGTTCTTATCGAAAGATTAGTCGATTCCGTGTTTTTCGTTACGTTTCTCGTCGTTCTCTTAGTCATAACGGATTTCGCTCTCGGTCTCGGATTCAAAGTCGGTGGGGTGTTCCTGATAGCCCTCTTCATCTTCATTCTCCTGCTTTACGAACTCTTTAAATATCCTGAGCGGATTAAAAGGCTGCTAGGAGTTTTAAAGAAAAGGCTGAGTGAGAGGGTTTATTTAAAGATTGAAAGGGAAGTTTGGAACTTCAGAGAAGCTCTCGTAGATTTACTTATGGGTTCGAAGAAGCATATTCTGGTTTTGTTCATTCTAACGGCATTCATATGGATTCCGGAATTCTTAGTTCCGTCTTACATCCTTATGGCTTTCGATTTGCAGCCCCATTTTCTGCTCTCTTTGACATCTCAAGTTATAATAGTGGTAATCTCTTTAATTCCATTAACACCGGGAAGTAGCGGGATTGCTGAGGGTAGCTTCTTCTATCTTTATTCTCAATTCGTTAGAGGGGATTTAGCTCCTGTTGTTGCAGTCTGGAGGACTATAACTTACATAACGAATATAATATCCGGATTCCTTGCGAATCTGAGCTTAAGTAGGAAATTTAAATGAAATCAAGATGTAAGTTTTGAAATGCGATTGATGGATGTGGGCATAGAATTACATGGTAAAATCGGACGTGTCAACTTAAGCAAAAGCTTGTATATCCCCTACCTTAAGCATTACGCTCTAAGTTGGCACTCCCATAAATCAAAGAATAAATGGTATCAAAGATTAGACCGCAAAAATTCGGCATCAATACATTTAACGAATCCCGCTACAACAAAAGTTATAAAAGTATCAAGAAAATATGTAGTTGATCTATGGACGTTATAACTGATTACATAACGAACAGATCGCTTCCGAGAACGCATAAGGAAGAGGTTAGGCAGAAAGTTGAGAGATTTTTGGTTGAAGAGAAAGGTTATCCGAAGGATTGCATAACGGTTGATTACGCTTTTAAAGTCGGGGTGGATGGCAAGATATTCTTCGCAAATAGAGATTTGCTCGTAAGGGTTGGTAAAGAGAACATAATGAATATAGAGTGCGCTCC
>CAZVXC010000136.1:0-3821 GCA_964631435.1 uncultured archaeon
GTATAAACATAACTGTAGGATTGTAGAGATGTTTCGTTAACACCCCTCCATATTGCAGAATACATCAAAGTTCTTCAAGCTTGCTTGAGCCATTCACTAAGCTGGATAAATTTAAGTAACTCTGTAACTACTTGCTCCATGCACATTTTGCAAATAGATTTAAGCAAAGGGATATCGAAGATAACCAAGACAGAATATTCGAAAGAATACATCGGCGGAAAGGGAGTTGCAACAAAGCTCCTTTACGATGAGCTAAAACCGGGAGTTGATGCATTATCTCCGGAAAACATTATAATCTTCGGGATCGGGCCGATAAATGGTGTAAATCTTCCGGGAGCTTCGAGACTGACATGCGTTTTCAAATCGCCGATGACAAACGGATACGGTGAGTCTCAATGCGGGGGATTTATAGCCCCAGAATTCAGAAAAGCCCAAATCGATTTCCTTTTGATCAAAGGCAGAGCGAAAAAGCCGGTTTATCTTGTTATAGATGATGGGGATGTTGAGATAAGGGATGCATCGCACCTATGGGGCAAAGATTGCTACGAAACTGAGGATGTATTGAGAAAAGATCACAACGGCGAGGTCTTATCGATAGGCCAAGCCGGAGAGAACCTCGTAAGATTCGCATGCATCACCCACAGGAAAGGGAGACAATTTGGAAGATGCGGTAGCGGAGCTGTAATGGGTTCTAAAAACATTAAAGCGATAGTTGTGAAGGGAAGTAGGGATATAGAGGTTCATGATGCCGAAGAGCTTAAAGAATTCAGGAGATGGTTGATTGATAGCGTTGTCAGCAAGCTTAAAGGCATGACGAAATATGGAACTCCTCAGATGATTCCGCTTGTTAACGAAGCGGGAGTTCTTCCGACGAGGTATTGGGAAAAGGGGACGTTCGAATTCGTAGAAGAAATAGGGGCTGAAAAGCTGAAAAATTTTGTTATTAAAAACACATCGTGCTACGCATGTCCCGTTGCATGCGGTAAGATAAGAAAATTGAAAGATGTTGAAGTAGAAGGTCCGGAATACGAGACGCTCTTCGCTTTCGGCTCTTTATGCTATAACAGCGATATGGAATCGATAATGAGAGCCAACGATTTATGCGACAGATACGGAATGGATACGATATCCGCCGGAAACGTTATCGCATTTTTCATGGCTTGTAGCGAGAGAGGCGAAGTTGAAGAGAAAATTAGTTTCGGAGATGGCGAAGGGATGTTAGAATTGATAAGAAAGATAGCATTCAGAGAAGGGATTGGCAACATACTTGCGGAAGGTGTTAAGAGAGCTGCAGAGATTTTAAAAACATCTGTGGAGCCTATTCACGTTAAAGGCTTGGAACCAGCAGGTTACGATCCTCGTGGATTATACGGAATGGCTTTAGCATACGTAACCTCGCAGAGAGGAGCATGCCACATGCGGAGTTGTGCATACAGACCGAACTTATCAGGAGCTATAGACAGATTCTCCGCAAGCGGACAAGCGGAACTCGTTAAAAATCTGGAAGATTTCTACTGCGTCGTTGACTCCTTAGTCTATTGCAGATTTCTCTGTCTTCCATTAATTGGCATGGGTTGGGAAGATGTTTCGAGATTGCTTAAGATCGTAACCGGAATCGAATATTCCGTCAAGATGCTGAAAAGGATCGGAGAGAATATCCATAACCTAACCGTAAAATTCAATGAGAGGGAAGGCGTAAAAAATGGCAGATTGCCGAAGAAATTTTTCACCACTCCAATAAAGATTTACGATAAAAGCTTCGTTATCAGAGAGGATGAGTTTGAGAGGATGCTCAAAGAATACCACGATCTCAGAGGATTGTAGCCCGCTCTGTGGAATCCCCATCACCGATCAGGGGACGCATGGCAAGCGGGCAGGAAATTTTGATTCAAAAAGTATTTAACTCTTTTTATGAACGTAGCATGTGTCCGAGCGAAGGAATGTCTATCTGCTTAGCCTCACGAGCTTTCTCAACGATTTGAGTAGCGAAACAATCTTATCAATCCTACCTTTCTTTTTGAAAAGCTTCGGAGCAACATTTTACGGCATAGGCTTGATAGGAGGTTTGATTGACGGTCTCGGAAATATTGCGAAAGTCTTTTCTGGATACGTATCCGATTTCTTCGGAAAAAGAAAACCCCTCGTTTTCTTCGGATACTTCATCTCGCAAGTGTCAAAGCTTTGCCTCTCATTCTCATCCTCAACTCTATTTGCAGGGGCGTTCATAAGCATTGACAGGCTCGGAAAGGGGATAAGGACTGCACCGAGAGATGCGTTGATTTCGGAATCGAAATGGAAGAGCGGGACAGCTTTCGGATTCCACAGAGCTATGGATACGTTCGGTGCAGTAATAGGCAGCCTTATCGCATTAATCCTCGTATTTCACGGAATAAAGTTTAGCAGAGCAATAGTATTTGCAGCCCTCATAGGCTTCCTTGCAATAATCCCCATAATTTTCGTCAAAGAAACCGGAAAAATTAAGAAGCCCGTCTTGGGGTTCAAGATGAAAAAATACGTTGCATTCGCCGCCTTTCTCGGATTCTGCAATGTAAGCTACATGTTCTTTATGCTGAAAGCTGCAAAGCTCAGTATTGAGCTGGCGATAGCATTGTATCTTCTTTTTAACGTAATCTACGCTTTAACATCGTATCCATTCGGTATCCTCGCAGACAAAATCGGTAAAGCAAAGGTTCTATCGCTCGCATATATCATGCTAAGCATCTCGGCAATTTTAATGACGAGAGTTAATTTGATAGCTTTCATCCTTGCCTTCTCCTTTTACGGATTGTTCATGGCCGTTGCGGAAGCTCAGCAGAGAGCCTTAGCATCCGATCTCTCGATCTCAAAAGGCTTCGGAATAGGAGCGTTCCATTTTACTTACGGGACATCAACGATACTGTGCAACATCTTAGCCGGAGCTATGGCGAGTTTTTCGATAAATTACGTCTTCGTGTATCTTAGCATAGTGGCGATATTTGCGTCTTTACTCTTAGAGAAGAATTTTTAATCACGCAGCCAAAGAACATTTGTGGATCTGGTATATGGAGGCGGAAAATACGGGCTTGAAGCGGTTAAATGGCTGATTAAAGAAAACAGGAGCTTCGTCGTGATAGATTTAGATGAGAATTGTGCCGTCCAAAAAGAACTCCATCTGAAGGATTTCGATGGAGAATCGGGGTTTTTGAAAGGTGGCATAAAAGAAGCTTTAGATATCCTGCTGAGCAAGAAACCCGAATTGATATTCCCCACTGCCCCCATCCATCTCGCAGCAGCAATTATCAAGGAGTTTTACGAAATGAAAGAGTGGAATGAGGAGATAAACTGCATACTCTCGGGCTTGCCGCCGAAGATTATCTTATCCGTCGGAAGGGGAAGCGTTGTTGTAAGCTACAATAGGGATTACACATGCATAGAAAATTGTAGCGCCCCCGATGTCTGTCCGGTTACGAAGATAAGGAAGCCTGCTCCGATGTATGAACTCGTTGGCTTCGCAATCCCCGATGGATTTGTGATAAGAAGCGAATATCTGAAACCCGGACTCGGAGCTATAAAAGGAGAGCAGATTACAAAGCTGATAGAGATCGTTAAAGAAAGGGATAACATTGCCGTAGCAACTGCTTGCAGATGTCATGGTGTTATAACGGCATTAAAGAAGTGAGAATATGAGAGTAGCAACTTTCAACGTAAATTCGATAAGATCGAGGCTCCACATAGTGATACCACTCTTGAAGGAGCAAAATCTCGATTTCCTTTGCATGCAGGAAACGAAAGTTGATAACAGAAATTTTCCAGAAAGCGAGTTTTCGAGGATAGGTTACATC
>CAZVXC010000137.1:0-3806 GCA_964631435.1 uncultured archaeon
CGATAGATTTCTCAGTCCCTCAAGCGACGATGAATCTGCTCGAAAATGCTGCGAAGAAGAATGTTAAGGTCGTTATAGGAACAACCGGATTTGATGATAAGCAAAAAAGGAGGATCGAAGGATTCTCGAAGAAGATTCCCATAATAATCTCACCAAATTTTAGCATAGGTGTTAACATATTCTGGAAAGCGTTAGAATTTTTGGCTGAGAAACTATCAGATTACGATGTTGAAATCTTCGAAATTCATCATAAATTCAAGAGGGACTCTCCAAGCGGGACGGCAATAAAAGCTGCTGAGATAATAAAAGAGAAAACGGGAAAGGATAAATTGATATTTTGCAGAGAAGGGTTAAGAGAGGAGAATGAAATAGGCGTCTTCGGCATAAGGGGAGGAGATGTCGTAGGAGAGCATACAGTCCTCTTCATAGGAATAGGCGAGAGAATAGAGTTAACACACAGAGCATGGAACAGAGAGGCTTTCTCGAAAGGAGCAATTAAAGCGGCAAAATGGATTTCCAACGTAAGTGAACCCGGACTGTTCAGCATGAGCGATATCTTATAATTTCGAAAAATTCTTTTTTGCGACATCCTCTTTTCCTAGGGGTGATGAAGTGGTTAGCTATGATGATGTTGTGGAAACTGTCGTCGAACTATTCAGGAAAGCCGAAACCGAGCTTGGAGAAGATGTCGTAAGGGCTTTGAAAGATGCTTATGAGAGAGAAGAGAGCGTGCTTGCTAAGAACACTTTGAAAGCAATTCTTCAGAATATAGAAGCCGCAAAGAAATTAGGTGTTCCTATGTGTCAGGATACCGGAATTCCGGTTGTATTTGTTGAAATTGGAAGGGAACTTTGCTTGGATTTTGATATAAAAAAGGCTATAATCGAAGCTGTTGAAAGGGCAACTAAGGAAGTCCCATTAAGGCCTAATGCTGTTCATCCGATAACGAGAAAGAATCCCGGAAATAATATAGGAGATCATGTCCCATTAATAAACATAGACTTCGTAGAGGGAGATTATCTGAGGATTACTGCTATGCCTAAGGGGGCGGGAAGCGAAAATGTTTCGGCTTTAAAAATGATGATTCCAAGTGAGGTGAAGAAAATACCGAAGTTCGTTATCGAAACCGTTAAGAACGCCGGAGGGAAGCCATGTCCGCCTATAATAGTTGGTGTCGGAATAGGATCAACATTCGACGGCTCGGCAAAGCTTGCGAAAAAAGCTTTGCTGAGAGATATAACGAAGATGAACGAATTTGAAAGAGATTTGCTTGAAAAAATAAACAAACTCGGAATTGGGCCAGCAGGATTAGGCGGGAAGACGACAGCATTAGCTGTTCTCGTAGAAACTGGTTATTGCCATACCGCATCGCTTCCCGTAGCTGTAAATATTCAATGTTGGGCGAACAGAAGAGCAACGGCAATTTTGAGGTGATATTATGGAGTTCCATCTTAGAACCCCAATAGATAAGGAGGATATTTTGAAACTCAACGTCGGAGACGTTGTTTATGTAAGCGGAACGATCGTTACGGCAAGGGATGAGGCGCATATGAAGATGCTCGAACTGTTTGAAGAAGGAAAAGAGTTGCCTTTCAAAATAGAGGATGTTGTCATATACCATTGCGGCCCGATCGTTTCGAAGAAAGATGGATTCGTTGTTATAGCAGCCGGGCCAACTACTTCCGCAAGGATGAACAATTTAACGCCTAAGATTCTCGAAAGGGTTGAAAAGATGGTAATAATCGGGAAAGGCGGCATGAGCGGCAACGTTGTCGAAGCTTTAAGAGGAAAGGGAGTTTACTTAGCATACACAGGCGGTGCGGGAGCTTTAGCAGCTCAGAAGATAAAGAAGGTGGAGGGGGTTTACTGGGAAGAATTAGGGATGCCGGAAGCTGCATGGGTGTTTGAGGTCGAAGAATTCGGACCATGTATAGTCGGAATAGATGCTAAAGGAAATAGCTTATACGATGCTGTAAACAGAGAGGTCGAGAAAAACTTTAAACAAATCCTTTCTGAGCTTTAACCTCTTCAACTATCTTTTTTATATCAACGGGCTTGCTCCTCTGCCATATAAACCAGAAAAGATATTCGCACCATCTTATGAAATCTCTGTCGTGCGATACGTAAATCCTGTCTATGACATCGTTAAGCTGAAGAATGCCAATCTCGCCATCTATAACTCCGAGCTGAATTGGTGTGTCGTAAATTCTTATTTGAACCTTCTCAGCAATTATATCAAGCTCCCTCTCGCTCAAATCCAGATCACTTATAGCTCTTCTGAAAGTTGAAGTTCTGTCGAATACCGTGTTCCACGTCGAGATAACCCTCTCCTCAACACCTTCAAGATTCTTCTTAGCCATAAGCTTATAGACGTCGTAGTCAATTATTTTATCTATGTAAAGCCCGTATCTCTTTGAATTTGCAAGATGATACAGTCCAATCTCTAACGCTTCCTCAACGTGCATAACCTTACACTTCTTAAGATTGTGAATGCCAGCTATTATCTCTGGAGTCAGAAAATCCATGAATTCTGGAAGTGTTATCAATTCTTCACTGTAATCGGATATATCTCTTATTGCAGAAATCAGTTTCTCAATTGCAACTCCGAAACCAGTTAATTTATATTCTTCCTTTTGCTTGTATGCGATTCCATTATCGCACATCCATCTCAAAATTCTCGAAACAGTCGAAGAGGAAACGCCGTTTCCTGTTAGCTCTCTTAAGCAATGTATCCCTTTTTTTAGTCTTTTTAACATTTCAATTCTCTTCGGCTTCCCAAGCTCGTTGATAATTTCGCTTCTTTGCATATTATTACCTAACGCATATCTAATTTTAATTTTTACCTTTTCGTATGCCTATAATACTCGCAGAAACTTGCGATTTTGCATTCATCGCATCTCGGCTTTAAAGCTCTGCAAATAACTTGCCCGTATCCTACGAAGGCTTTGTTAATCCTTCTCCAGTATCTTCTTGGGACTATCCTTTTTAACGCCTTTTCGGTCTCCTCAGGAGTTTTTGTTCGAACTATGCCGAGTCTGTTCGCTATTCTGTGAACATGAGTATCGACGGCGATTGTATCGACGTTAAAAGCTTCGGATAAAACAATGTTCGCAACCTTCCTTCCGACACCCGGAATCTTGATCAGCTCTTCGAAGTTATTCGGAATCTCTTTGCCTCTCAGATATCTCGCCATCTTCTTAAGCATCTTCGCCTTATTCCTGTAAAAGCCGACGTCTCTTATAAGCTTGGCTATCTCATCCTCACTCAGCTTTTCTAAATCCTCAGCACTTTTTATCCTGCTAAAGAGCTTTTTAACAGCCTTAGCTGTTTTTTCATCTCTCGTCCTCGTTGATAGCATGGCTGAAACGAGAATTTTGAATGCATCTCTATCTTTCTCCAGCGCATATACCGGGGCGTTCCTTTTCTTAGCCTCCTCTTCCATGATATTAAGCAAGTGATCCCAATCTATCATTCAGAATTCTCCTCGTTTTTGCAAGAAGATCGGAATAGCGTTCGAACGTCATCTCAGCTGGTATCTCTTTCAAATAATCCCTATTCTTTCCGTTGAGGAACAACCAGAACTTTATTCCCGCATTCTTCGCTGTGAGGTAATCGAATTTGAAATCCCCGATCATAACGCACCTATCTCTACTTAGCCCTCTCTTTTCAATAACGTCTAAGATCGGTTTTGGAGAGGGTTTTATCGCATGCTCCCTCGTGAAAACGTAATCGAATTCTAATTCGTGCTTACTCAAATTTATCTCAACGCTTTTCTTCGAATTCCTCGTATAGACTGCTGTTATAAC
>CAZVXC010000138.1:0-3780 GCA_964631435.1 uncultured archaeon
TTATCGTGTTTATCCTTATGTATTTCGGGATATTTTCCATAGCTTTGACAAGCTCTAAGGCTTCTTTTCCGAAGAAAGCGAACCATCTCCTGATTATGAATTCGTCGTAGCCGTAGCTTTCAGCAATCTTCTTTGAAAGTTCAGTAGAAGGAAAGTCTAAAACTTTCATCTGCTTCTGATGAAAACGATAAAGAGATACGAAAGCACAATCAAAGCGATTATCAGGATGAGAACAATCTTTGCTATTCTCTCAATCCTTTTCTTCTCCTCATAATCCATGAATTCAACGATCGTTTTCTTGCTACAAGGCTCAAAGCCGTTTCCCTTGAAAACAACTTCGATCTCATATCTTGCTATGCTATCCGATTTGAACTCGAACTCAAAAGAACCATCGTTCCTGCTGTATTTCGTATCGTAAAGCACTCCATTAACGAACATCTCAAGCCTTGCTTTAAAGGGAATCCACCTCTTTTCTCTCTCATCGTAATACCTTATGTTTCCCCCTATCTTTACGCTCTCACCTACTATAGGCTTCGCATCGCTCACATAAACGAATATCTTCGTTCTCATCTGTCAAAGAACGGATTCTTGCTTAGGAGAGCTATCGGAATTCCCATGACAACGTCGGATTTAGCTATACCAAGCTCTTTTGCTGCAACGCCGATTCTATACATGACTCTCGTATCCGCACCTATAACGGATGATAACTTAGCAGCCGAACCTATCGCGATTCCGAGATCGAGCAATTTAAAAACGCAATTCGGACCTACAAAGTCCTTTCCCTTTTTTCTCCCAGCTTTCTCAAATTCTTTGCAGTCTTTAAATCCGCATGCTCCGCAGTTCAATCCGAGAGCTTTCTTTCCGTAGATTCCTAAGATTAATATCGCATCAGCTTTCTTCACACTCTCCCCATCTCTCTTAAACCCCTTCCCTTTCTCTTCAGCCATCTCTATCATCTTATCAGCTATCCTCTCTTTCATATCTCCTTCGACAATGACTATTTCAAGATCATCTTCTCCCTTCGATTTTGGAGCAGTCTCAGCGGTCATAGCCATCAGCTTCGCAGCCAACAGAGAGAGTTCCTTTCTTAAATCCTCATCCAGCATCTTACCACCTCATATCCTGCCGAATATAAATGCGAGGAGACCGATCGTCATCGCTACCATCGTCTCCTTTCTTAACCTCTTAATATCCTCTCTCTTAACACCAATTAAAAGCTTTTTTGATTCTAAAACCAGGATAGAATCCGTTACACTAATCGGGATAACATACTTCAAATCTCTGTATTCGGGAATCAGGATGACTAACAGGCTCGCAATTATCGATGCTATGAAAAGGAAAGCTGATAATTTTGATGCAAAGCTTATTCCGTAAAGTCTCGCTAAGGTTTTGACGTCTCTAATGGCATCACCTTCAATATCCTCTATCCCCTTCATTATTTCCCTTCCGAGACCTGAAAGGAATGCTATAAGGGATAAAGCAACTATCTCCAGATTTATCTTACCCGCTATGAACCCGCCGAAGATGAATGGTGCCGCCATCGAAAAAGCTATGTAAGCATTCCCAAGCAATCCGAGCTCCTTAAGCTTCACGTCATACAAATAACCTAAAAGTGTGATGAGGAGTGCTAACATGAAAGCTTCGAAGGAGATAAGCAGAGAGAATACAAATCCGGGAATGGCTGTAAGAATGGCTATGATCAGTGCATCTCTCCTGCCTAACTCGCCTCTGGCTAACGGTCTATCGAATCTTTTGTTGATGACATCCACTTCGTAATCGTAGTAATCATTCAGGGCGAAAGCTGATGCTTGGAGGAACAAAGCTGTCAGAAATCCGAGAATAGATAGGCGCAGATCAAAAGAGCCGAGAGATATAAAAACTCCGGCTATTACGCCTAAGCCGTATATAAGTCCGTGTTCGAGTCTCGTTAGCTGCCAGATAGCCTTTATCATGGAATCGTGGATAGATACGATTCTACACCCTTCTCGTATATCACGTTTCCGACGACTATCGTATCAGCGTATCTCAGCATAGCCTCAGCCTTCTCTCTGCTATCTATTCCTCCCCCGTAGAAGAGCTTAGCCTTCTTAAGAACACTCTTAACCTCTTTGACAACGTTCACATCTCCGAACATCCCGCTGTATTCTATGTATATTATGGGGAGATTCATCATCTCCTCGCCTACGAGTGCGTAGCATGCTGCCATCTCTTTCGATATATCACACATAGCGTTCGTTACCCTTCCCACAGCGGAATTCGGATTTAAAACTATGTAACCCTCGAAAAATACCTTCTCGCTCAGTATATCAATGAAATCTCCGATTTTGTTGTAATTCATCAGAACCCAGTTTGCATGCTTTCCAGTTATCCATTCTCCATCTTTCGAGTTTAAAACGGTCGGGACAAATATGAAATCCGCTTCGTATATCACGTTTGTTGGATCAGAGGGTTCGAGAATCGTTGTTATTCCATAATCCTTTATTTCGCTGAGCAACCTCTTAGCCTTCTCATAAGTTACATTCTGAGTCCCGGAAATCATGACCGCATCCGTTCCGCTGTTTACGACAGCTTCAATTATCTCCCTGCTGTTCTTTCTGTCCGGATCGAGTTTAGTTATATGTCTGATCTTTTTTAGCATCTTTTCTTAGAAAAGAGCATGAAAATAAAAATGTTACCTCTGCATCCCGAATAAGAAAGCGAAAACGAGAAGCATGAGGATTATCGTTAATACAAGAGCTAAGGTTGCGTATTTTGAATCTCCGAAGACGATAGGTATGGGGCCGATTAATATTACTCCTCCGGCTTTGACCTCCTTTTTAACCTCTCTTTCTTCCTCTCTTCTCTTCTCATACTCTTCAATGTGATAGCCGTAATCCTCTCTCAATCCCTTTAAAACGATAAAAATTCCTAAGATTATTAGGATGATAGCGATAGCTTCGATCATCCTACCACCTTAGTGCTAAAAGGAATAGCAGCATGGCTATTGCAAGAATTATTGCGAAGAAAGCCATTGACGGTGAAGATGATAAAACGATAGGTATGGGGCCGATTAATATTACTCCTCCGAATTGGACATTTGGCTGAGATAGTGCGAGCAGAGATAGGCCGAGAAAGATTATCGCAATTCCTACAAAAACCTTTATCGGATTCATATTAGGGCTTGATTATCTCATCACTCTGATAGCTGAACTCAGCACCGAATGAAACATGCATCAGGAACTTGTAATTCTTTATATCCGCTTTCGCCTCTTTGAAAGCGTCGCCGTAAGTAACGTTAACGATCTCTCCTACGAAGAATATGTGATCTCCCGTCTCGACTTCTTTCACGACTTTGCATTCTATATTAGCAGCACACTCCTTTATCGACGGAGCCTTTACCTTTTCCGATTCGACGAATGTTACACTCATCTTCTCAGCTTTATTTTCCTTCGAACCGCTTACAGTTCCGGCAATCCAAACATCTTTGAGAAGCTCAATTGTTGGGACTGCAACAACGAAATCCTTCTGCTCCTCAATCAACTTTCTCGTGAACCTCGTTTTTCCGATTGACACGCCTAAGAGAGGGGGATTTATGCTTAATGGAACTACCCAGTCCGCTGTCATCGGATTTGGTCTTTCTAAGCTACCTGCGACGATCATATACGTCCTTAACGGGTAGAGGTAGCTGAGCATATATCAAATTTCAGCGTTCTGAATTTAGTTTTTATGGTAAATGTTATATTAAGCGTTAGCCAACAAACTCTGTGAAATTCGCAAGCCTCGTTATCGGCAACGAAATTC
>CAZVXC010000139.1:0-3734 GCA_964631435.1 uncultured archaeon
TTAATAAAGTGATTTTAAAACTAAAATTCAACGGTGATTTGCAAAGCATTGGACAAAGATAAAAAGCTGAAGAAGCCGAGATAAGCCTACTAAAAACTAAATACAGCTTCACCAAGCGAGGTGTCTTAAACGAAGAGAAAAAAATTGATGTTCCAAGAAGTTACAGAAACTTGGAATCCCATTGTAGGTTGTGAGCACAACTGCTCCTAATGTTACGCAAGAAAACTCGCAGAAACAAGACTCACACACTTCCTCCACCACAAAGACTTCAAACCAAAACTCGTCGAAAACCAACTCAAAAAATGCCCCGACAAAGGAACAGTCTTCGTCTGCGACATGGGAAACTTCTTCAGCCCCAGAGTCAAACCAGAGTAGTGATACAAAGTTTTTAACGCAATCAGATATCTTTTCAGTTGAAATAGGCAACTTCTCTTTAAACTTTTTGTCAATATCCATACTGCTGTATTGACTCGAAGAGGAATTGTATCGAAAAGGAGTTCCTAATAAGAGGATAGGAGACTATTCAGCTCCTGATGGGAAGGGTGCGATGAAGGACGTTGTCATCCAATAACGAAAGATAAATGTGCATTTTCCATCATTTAATCCTCTAGTGTTTCTGAAACTTTCTCACGATCTATCAACCATTTCTATAACTGCATTACTTTTATTTTCTTTCCACTTCTTTCCACGATCTCATCCTGATCCCATGTAATAACCATCAGATTCTCACATCCCAGCTCCCTGCATGCTTTCAGCAAACTGCCTATCTCCCTTTTCTCATTTTCGGGTGTCAGCTCATAGGTTACCTGAATCAGCTGCTTTACTTTTTCTCCTTCTTTTACAACAAAATCCACCTCCCTTTGCTGGTAATCCCTCCAGTAAAATAAATCCATTAGGGGATTCAGATTCTTCCTTCTGAGCAGTTCCAGAAAGACAGCATTTTCTATAAGATTCCCTTTATCTTCTGAAGTTCTGACAATCTTTGTCAAGCCGGTATCACACAGATATATTTTCTTTGGATACGTTTCCCTTAAATGCGGTTTTCCATAGTAACCTCTCGATCAGATTGGTTTAAGTATTTCTATTTCCCTTCCCTCTCTTTCCTCATTTCTTCAACATCTCAACGAAAAGGACAAGGGATAAGACGTTAGCAGATTCTCTCTTACAATCCTAGTAAGGCTGTTAAACCATTCTTGGAGCTTTTCTCTCGCCTTGATATCTTTGTTGTTCACTTCTAACAAAACCTGACATGTATTAATCGGGAAGAAAAAGGGTTATAGGTTTAAACGCCGCACTAAAAGTTATGATGGGGATTAGAACTGGAAATAAAAACGCCCGGGCCGGGATTTGAACCCGAGGCGCGGGCTCGACAGGCCCGCATGTTAGGCCGGACTACACCACCCGGGCATGTAAAGTCTAAGAATTTCGATTTATTTTTAAGTATTTTGGTTATAATCGGTTAAAAATATATATTTGTTCATCAGAATACAATCATGCTTGAGCTGAACGGTGTCGAAGTTGAAGATACCTATTGCGAGGCTTTTGATGGGATATATTCCAGAATACTTATAACGGCAAAGCAGAAATGGTTGCTGAAAAAGGCTGCCTACGGCTCTTCATCACTACCCTCAACCGTCTTCGGAGAATCTGAAGGGGGAGTTGAGAAATTCATATCTCCTGAGGAGACGCCAGATGGGAGAATCGGAGCCATAATTCAGATTTGGGTTGCAAAAAGCAAGGATTTCGAGAAGATACTCATGAGAGAGATGAGTAAAAGGATAAGGCAGGGGATCTTAGTCGTTCCGACGACGAGGGTATTTAACGCTACTGAAAGCGACAAATTCTTCGATGCAGAACTAAACGTTGGGAGATGCGGAGATGGATACGAGTGGGAGGAGGAAATGTGGGGACGTAAAGTCATAAGGGTTCCGATAATGTTTGGGGAATTCATAATTGAGAGATACATAGGTTACGCCGAGGGCGTTGCAGGAGGTAACGTATGGTTCTTCTGTGAGAGCGAAGATTCAGCTTTAGAAGCAGGAGAAGCTGCTGTTGAAGCACTGAAAGGCTTGGATAACGTTATAACTTCATTTGATATATGTTCAGCGGGAAGCAAGCCTGAGACGAAGTATCCTGAAATCGGCCCAACGACGAATCATTACTACTGCCCGATTCTTAAAGGAAAAATACCGGATTCTAAGGTTCCCGATGGTGTTAAAAGCATTCCGGAAATTGTTATAAATGGAACAACGCTTGAGGATGTTAAAAAAGCAATGTTCGTCTGCATGGAGGTTGGGAGCAGAATCGATGGGGTTGTTAAGATTTCAGCCGGAAATTACGGTGGAAAGCTGGGACAGCACAAAATTTATCTTAAAGACCTGATCGAAGAATTCACACAATGATAGATACGCATTTGATCGAAAAATTTTACTCAAAAATTTTTTCAGTCCCGAAAAAAAGGATCAGCGTTACATTGGGTTTCTTAAGCATAATCCTCGCCTCATACCTCAACGGTGTTTCCGGAAAAGAATTTTTCATACTCAGATACTTCTTCTTAGGCTTAGCTTTAATATTAGTTTTAATAGCCGTAAGCAGAGTGCTAAAATCGGGATTTAACGATAGGAGAATTTTCTTCTTCGCCTTATTTCTACTGATAATAATAGAGATTGCAGATGCGATAGCAATTCACATTTTTGATGCGAGATTCATAATCCTTTCACCTTCAGTGATCTCGTTCATCTTAACTGTCGTTTTGTTCTTCACATCCGAGTCTTTCAGCTTTTTTGTAGCATTTTTGGTAATGCTGATAATATATCCTGTGGATTACCTCTATTCATTTAACGCCCCGAACAGATTTGAACTCTATGCAATCTCATCTCTCATAGGAATCTTTCTCGGTTACGTATTTATAAGATACCTCGACAGAAACGTCGGCAGAATCAATATAGCGAAGATCGTGAGAAGCTTAGTCCTCTACTGGCTCAAAAACGATCCGAAAATTTTCGAAGATGAATTGCTTAACTTAGCAGAAAAAAAGATGGGGCGGATATTTCTCATAAAGTTCGGAGACGTAAAAATTTTCGCCCCAGAATTTCATCCGGGCCCATTCAGAGATGTTGGAGGGGCGAAGCTTGTTGAAGAGTGCTTGAAGAGATACGATATATTTCTCCATGCAGTCTCAGACCACTCATCAAATCCTGCAACGATTGAGGATGTTAAGAAGATCGTGAATGCTAACTTTAATCTAATTGAGGCTAAGGCTAAGAAACCTTTTTGCGTCGAAGGAGATAATTTCAAGCTTAAGATATACCCGTTCGATAAATTCAATCTCATAATAATTCATGGCATAGAAAAGATAGATGATCTCCCATCAAACGTCAGATCGCTTGCGGAAAAATTTTTCGAGAATCCCGTTGTTGTTGACGCACATAACGCTTACAAAGAGCGATACGAAATTTCAACATCTGACATCTTGGAAATCTATTCCTTATTTGAGAGAGCGTCGAAGATTAATGCTGAGCTATGCAAAGAATTTCGGATCAGCTTTAAAAAAGCGGATTATTCGAGCGATGCTGTATGCGGGAAAGTTGCTTTAGCATTTATGAAGTTCGATGAAGAGGTTCATGGAATATTAATGGTGGATTCGAACAACATGGAGAGAGAGCTTAGAGACAATATCGAAGAGCTATGTCTAAGCTTCAATGCACATATCGATGTCATAACAACAGATAACC
>CAZVXC010000140.1:0-514 GCA_964631435.1 uncultured archaeon
CCCGCTTGGAAATATTAGGTGTCATTTCTGGCACCTACATTGTCATCGCTTTCATCGCTTTGGTCACGCATAGTTACGTAAGGTTACGCTTTCATCGGGTTGTTGCATTTGACACGGTTCAGCTTAATTCGAATTAATTCGAATTGTTAATGATGTCAATCTTAACATTACATTCGTCAAGTTTTGTCAAGGATGAGGATCTGGAAACTCTAATTATCCTCGAGGAGGGTTGAAATTCGTTTATCACCCTTCAAATCGTGAGAAGAGACGAAAGATGGGAGAATTTCGAAAATAAAGCCGAAATTACAGACATTACATGACATTACCCGAAATGGTTACCAAAAATAAGCGGTTTTAAAGCTTTATTTTCGAAATAGGAATCTCTCGTCGGACATTACATACATTATAATCCGTAATTATTTAATCATATATTTTCGCTATAGGGCGATGGTGTAATATTTGTAAGGTTTGTAATGTCGGAGATATGACCTCCATTTCGAAAATAGAGCAATAT
>CAZVXC010000140.1:524-3685 GCA_964631435.1 uncultured archaeon
CCAACGTAGAATCCCTTGTAAACATCGCCTACACTGCAATTTAAGACATCGGCAACTACACTCCCTAAATCTTTAAGACTGCTGAATGTTGAGAACCCCCTTCTTCGAGCGAATTCATTGTAGTGCCCCAGAGCTTCGAGGGAAATCAACAACAACTCTTCACCGTTTCGATTTTTATGTTCAATCAGACTGTGACGTGACAACCAGTCGTCAACATTTTCATAACTGCTATCTCTTACGTGGAGATTCTGGAGATATTCAACCCATGAGCGGATTCCGTCAATTTGAGTCGCTTTATCCTCCTTAATTAACCGCTCGATCTTTTCGACGATTTCTCTAAACTTTTCCGGTTTAAGTAGTTCCTCAAGCATTTCCTTGAATTCCTCTATCTCTTCAATGCTCAAAGCCTTATGAAGTGAATTGTGCCAAAATCGATACCCCACCCGGAGCAGTGCATACATCCGATACCTCCGGCTATCGCTCACTTCAATCCCTTCGAGTTCCACTTTAACTCTAAGTTCTTCTTTCAAAATCATCTCCAACAAATCGGCTCCTGAAGGTATTAAATCCTCAATAACGCTTTTGAGTAAAAATAAGCCGAATAATTTCTTTGATTTCTTAAGGGCTATTTTGATATCGGTGAACTCTTCCTCACTGAGATCACTGATTTTCTCATTTGTCGGGATTGCGATAATTCGACCCTCTTTTAATGCTGAATCTCCCCAATCCTAGCGGTTTGCAGTCATGCAGAACGGTGCCGTAAGTCGATAGCTCTTCATCTTTTGATTCTTCAATCCACGATGCCCGTCGGTAGCTCCTGTAGATGATGCTTTCAAGATTTCCAGAGTTGAAGCAGAAACAGAACCACCAACTTCATCCGCGAGCAGGGGGAATGTTGTTGAAGAGATTAAACTCATCAACCTAAACTCGCTTCGCAGATCATCCCCGATGAACGTTTTAGTTCCGTAGAGGTTCCACGTAAAAACGGACAATGTCTGGGTTTTCCCTGTCCCCTTCCGTTCGTAAAGCATCAAATGAGGTGTTACATTAAAACCATAGGATTTTTTAAGAATCCAAAAGAATGGAGATATTGCGGTATATCCCGTAATAACCAACCGATATTCGGGGTTTAAACCAGCAATCAGCTTGGCGAAGAGTTTTGCTGTCTCTCCATTAATATCCGGCTCAAATTGGCTCATCGCATCAACAATCTTCTTAGCTATCGCATTGTAAGGAACGATTACCTCTCCTAAGGCTGGATGGACGATTTTAAACTTTCCATCCTCTTCGAATATCCCAGCCATTTCGTAAACATTGCTTTTCTTAAGAATTTGCCTATCTCGTGCTGTTTCAAGAAGTCTGGACAAGCAGTCATCAATATATCTGTTTTTGGCAACAACACCGAGATTCCGCAGTTCCTCTTTGATCTCCTTAAGAGTTCCCACGATCTGTTTATCGTCGATTTCTATTTCATATCTCAATGCATCAGCTCCATTCAGCTCCCTTATGAATCTCAGCGGCTTAGAGATTACAATCTCCTTCTTTACAGTAACCGATCCCTAACTTCATTATCCTTTGTCTCCTCACAAATCCTTGAAACTATGTTCAAAGCTCTATCGAGATCGATACCAGAGTAGAAAAACAGTCCTCCGAGTCCAAGAGCTAACTGATGTCGGTTTCCCCCCTCCAGTAAGGCTTTACAACTTCAACGATTCGGTTTATTCGTTCTTCGCTTAGTTTCCTCTCGCTTACTCTCGATGTTTCCTGTATCTCATTGCCTCCTCTCCTCTTTCCACTAAGTTCTTCGAATCTCCTAATCAATTCGTTAAATTCATCTTTGGTGATCGTAAGCGGTTTCAGAACATCGCCATCGACTTTGACGAAGCAATATCTGATTCCTGACGGATGAATAGAAGGAGGAAGAACATCAATCGAGCCCTCACCCAAAATATCAATCCCATTAAGCATCAGATGATCGACCTTAAAGCTCTGTTTAGGAATTTTTTTGTCAGTAATCACGAAGTAGTGGAGTTTAATGCTTCTGTGGGATTTTACAATCATCGTGTTCATCATCCAGTCCTCTGGGATTATCTCTTTGACAATGTTCAGAGCTTTTTTATGTCCTCTCGATTGTTAAGTGGCTCTCTAAAGTCAAAATCAATTGTAATGTGATTTCTACTTATTTTTCCATTTACAACGCAAATCCCAACGTTATTGCTCGAAAACCATTGCTGGATTTCTTCTTTAGTCGCCTGTCGGCTTTGATATTCTTTCCAATTTACAGCGGGTTTTTTAGTTCCGGACTCGACGGGAAGAATATTGAAGCCTAAAGAGAGATAGAAAATTGATGTAATCCTGAAAACTTTTGAGATTAGTCATCTAAATCGACCTCCTCTTCAATTTCTTCGAAAAGTGGATTATCCTCGATCTTTATCGGATCTAAGATTATCTTACCTCCTTCGAAGAGAATGTCAAAGTAATATCCAGCGAAGAGATCTCTTATAAGCTTGGGGAAGTATATTCGACCCCATTTATCGAAAGTGGTGAGCTTTCTCTGGCTGTTGGCAAGAATCGATGGCTTTTTATGTTCGAGTTTCTTCCTATTTATTGAAGACCTAACCACTATTTTATCACCTCCGCGTAATACTCGAAATTTTAACCTTGTTTTAGACTTTAAAAAAGATAACTGGGTAAATATCACATTTTAAAGATTTGATATTACTTTTTATTCACGTATAATCTGGATTAACTCTTTAAGCAATTTCTCCGATAGCTCTTCGATTTTCTTCGCACTCTCAAGTTCGCATGCGTAGAATTTAGTTCTTGCAATTTCGAGAGCTTCAAATCCTTCAATAGCGGTTTTTAGGATTCTAAGAGTCTTGTCCATCTCTAATACCTCGTGAGTTAGAGATTGTATCTCTTTTTCAATTTCTTAACCTTCAGCGGTGCAACTTCGACCATTCTATCGAAGAGTCCGTGAATATCATCTTGAATAAGTCCATAAAGAATCTTACTAACACTCTCATCCGGGTTATCTTCGTAACCAATCCAAATAGCATATTCCCGAAAGAACTCAAGCCATCGCTTAGGAATTCGTAACGAAATCGTCGTCAACTCTTCTCTTTCGATTAGCTTCTCCATTCTCAACACCTCTCGAAAAA
>CAZVXC010000141.1:0-3643 GCA_964631435.1 uncultured archaeon
ATGGACCGGTGGGGATTTGAACCCCAGGCCTCCGCCATGCCAAGGCGGCGCTCTTCCTGACTGAGCTACCGGCCCCCAAACACTTTTAGACACATTGATTTATGAATTTTGTGGTATTGTCGTAAGAAGTCTTTAAATATTGATTAATCTTCTAAGCTCGTATGGGTAAGACTATTACTGAAAAAATATTTTCAGAAAAGAGCGGGAAAGACGTTTCTGCCGGAGAAATCGTTATAGCTGAGATAGATCACATCGCTCTACAAGATGGAACCGCACCGCTTGCGATAAGACAGATACAAGCCTTAGGCTTTTCCAGAGACCTAATGAGAGCTGCAAAAAGGTCTCATTTCTTCATAGATCACGCATCTCCATCACCGAGAAAAGAGTTAAGCAACGATCAGAAGTTGATAAGGGAATTTGCTAAGGAAATCAATGCAGATTTCAATAAGCCCGGAGATGGGATAATCCATCAGGTGATGATAGAAAAATTTGTCAATCCCGGTGATCTCGTTGTAGGTGCGGATAGCCACACATGCACGTATGGAGCATTGGGTGCTTTCTCAACGGGGATGGGATCAACGGATATAGCAATATCAATAGTCTTAGGGAAGAACTGGTTTAGAGTTCCAGAAAGCTTCAGAATAGTTATTAGTGGAGCGTTAAGCAAAGGCGTTTTTGCAAAGGATTTGATATTAGAGATCATAGGGAAGCTTGGAGTTGATGGAGCAACATACAAAGCATTAGAATTTCATGGAGATGCTATACACAATATGAGCATCGACGAGAGACTAACGATAGCTAACATGGTTATTGAATGCGGTGCAAAAGCTGGCTTGTTCGAAAGCGATAAGGTAACGAAGAGATTCTTAGCAGAGAGGGGAAGAGAGGATAAATTTAGGGAAATAAAAGCAGATAAGGATGCGGAATACGAAAAGGAGTTTTACTTTGAAGCAGACAATATCACGCCAAAGGTTGCGAAGCCGCACAATGTCGATAACGTTGTTGATGTAGAGGAAGTTGAAGGAATCGAGGTCGATCAGGTTTTCATCGGAACTTGCACGAACGGTAGGCTGAGCGATATTGAGATTGTTGCGAAGATGCTTAAGGGGAAGAGAATTGCCGAAAACGTTAGATTAATCGTCGGGCCTGCGAGCAGAGATGTGTTTATTAAAGCTGATGAGAGAGGGTATCTGAGGACGATAGTCGAAGCTGGTGGCATTGTTATCCCGCCCGGATGCGGGCCATGCGTAGGAATACACATGGGAATCTTAGCCGATAACGAGGTTTGCGTTTCAACGCAAAACAGAAACTTCAAAGGAAGAATGGGAAATCCGAATGCAGAAATTTATTTAGCCTCCCCAGCAACAGCGGCGGCAACAGCTATAGAAGGAAAGATAGCGGATCCGAGAAAGTATCTGTAAATTTTTTAATCCATATTTTGATTTTGAAATCGATGAATATATTGCAGGAGATAAAAAAGCTTGAGGAGGAGATAAGGAAAACGCCGTATAACAAAGCTACCGAGCATCACATAGGAAGACTCAAAGCCAAGCTTGCTAAGCTCAAAGAGGAGGCTGAGAAGCAAAGGAAGAAAAGCGTTGCATCACAGCAATCGATTAAGAAGGAGGGAGATGCAACTGTTGTCCTCGTCGGCTATCCTTCTGTTGGGAAATCGACTCTTCTGAACGCATTAACGGGTGCGAAGAGTGAAGTGGCAGATTACGATTTCACAACTCTCAAACCGATTCCGGGAATGCTGAGATACAACGGTGCGAAAATTCAGATAGTTGATGTTCCGGGATTGATAGAGGGGGCTTCGAAAGGCAGAGGAAGAGGGAGAGAGGTTATATCTGTGGTCAGGCAGGCTGATCTTGTTGTAATAGTTACGGATGTTTTCAGCGTGGATAGCATAGAAGTCATAAGGAAAGAGCTTTACGAAAGCGGAATAAGGCTCGATGAGAAACCGCCTGAGGTTGTGATAAAGAAGAAAGCTACAGGTGGGTTGAACATTAAATCGACTGTGGAATTAAGTTTGGATGAGAAAACGATTAAAGACATTCTGAGAGAATACAAGATACATAACGGAGAGGTTATAATCAGGGAGAATATAACGATCGACAGGCTGATAGATGCGATAATGGGGAATAGAGTTTATATGCCTTCTGTAACTGTTGTGAACAAAATAGACCTCTATCCCAATGCAAAGATACCAGATTTCGCTATTCCGATCTCAGCTAAGAAGAAAATCAACCTCGAAAGGCTTATAGAAGAGATTTACAGGAAATTGGAGCTTATACGAATCTTTCTACGCCCGCCTGGTGGAAAGGCTGATGACGAGCCAATGATACTGAAGAGGGGGGCGAAGGTTGAGGATGTTTGCAGAAAGTTGCATAGGGATTTGCTGAGAAATTTCAGATATGCGAAAGTTTGGGGAAAGAGTGTTAAATTTGATGGTCAGAGAGTGGGATTGGATCATATTCTTGAAGATGGGGATATCTTAACGATTTACGCAAAGTGATCAAAGGATTTTGTATCTTATTCCGAGATTTTGCAAGAGCTTTTCCACCATGTTTATGTGCTGTCTCTCCCAAGAGATAAGGCTGTCAAGCGTTTTTATAACCTCTTCATCTACCTCTTCTGATCTGATACTCCGCTTGAGATAGAGATAGAAGTTGTATGCGAATTTTTCAAACTTTGCTATCACTTTAATGAGCGTATCTCTATCAAAACCTGAGAAATCGAATTTTCTTGGCTGATATTCTATTTCCTCATCAACGAGCGTTTTTGCAATTCTCTCAAGCATCTCCTTATGAATCTCGTTATCTCTCATTATCTTCATTAACGTATCCCAATCGTCTCCCGGAGGAATTTCCATTAAGGCGTAATAGATTACTTCCTGCTCTTCGATCTCTGCTCTGTATGCGAAGCTTAACAAAGATGCGATAACCTTCTTATTATCTACTTCCATAAAATAAAGTCTTTCATGAATTTTATAATATTTGTGGATAGTAAGTGTTATTTAACCGCCTAACTTAAGGGGGTGCATGAAAATCAGGGTAAACAGATACAAGTGCGGATACTGCGGAGCTTGCGTGGCGGTATGCAAATTCGATGCGAACGAGCTAATAGAAACTTTCCTTGAGATTTACGAGGACAAATGCACATCCTGTTTGATATGTGTTAAGGTCTGTCCGATGAATGCGTTAGAGGTGATTGAATGATCGATTACGATGTTATCGTAATAGGTGCCGGTCCTGCCGGAAGTATGGCTGCGAAAACAGCGGCGGAAAAAGGATTGGACGTTCTTTTAATAGAGAAGAGACAGGAAATAGGTGTTCCGGTTAGATGTGCCGAAGGCGTTAGCAGAGATGGACTGGAAAACTTCGTCAAACCTGAAAGTAAATGGATCGCAAGCGAAATCGAAGGAGCGGAGATAATCTCTCCGTCAAATTACAAAATCGAGCTTTCCGCTGAGAAAGCTGGAAATGAAGTAGGCTATGTTCTTGAGAGAAAAATTTTCGACAGACACCTTGCAAGAATCGCATCCAAAGCCGGAGCGGAAGTTGCTACAAAGACGGCAGCAATAAATTTAAGCAGAGAAAACGGGCTTGTTCGGGTTAGATTAAGAAGGATGGGCGAGGAA
>CAZVXC010000142.1:0-3637 GCA_964631435.1 uncultured archaeon
ATGCAAGGACAAGGAAGATAATAAAACTTAATAGTGAAATTTACGATCGAGCTGAACGGTTTCCCAATCAATCAACGAAAAGAAATAATCTTTAGAAAAAAATATTAACCTCTATTGTAAAGCTAAAAAGGAGTTCAAAATAAGAGTTTAATCAGTAGAAACGAAATTAAGGAAACTAAAGGTGCCAATGGTGGGCAAAACGAAAAGAACAAGAAAGAAGAGAAAGATAGAATCTTACAGACCAGAATACAAGAAAGTTCTAAAGTAGAGTGAGGAATATGATGCTCTTCTAAGGAACTATCTCCTGAAATTCTCGAAAGGTTTCGAGTTAGTGAGGATATGATTCCTGCGGACAAAGTAATAATAGTCCCCCCGGATGGCTAAGCTTATTGATGTTCTCACCTTAATTAAAAAACCGGGCATATCGGATATCCCGTTATAGAAAATGGAAAAACCCGTTGGTATCGTTACATTCGAAGATATAGAGAAAGTTCCAATCGAGGAAAGAGAGAAGAAGGTTTCGGATATAATGTCGAAACAGATAATCGTAACCTATCCAGATGAAACACTTGAAGACGCTCTGCAAAAACTCGTAAATTACAATATCAGGTTACCGGTAGTGGATAGAAGAGACAAAAATAAGCTCTTAGGTTTGATAACGAGATCGGTTATAGTAAAGGCGCATGTGAGTGCAACGAGAAAAATCAGTTAGCGTAGCTCAACAAAAGCATTCTTTCCAGCATGGATGTTTATTTTCCCATCGAATTCATTTACGAATACGTTGTATAGTGCAATTTCATCACCTATGTCAGCTTTGCTGTAATATTTGACCTTATCATCCCAGAGGACTAAGGTAACAAATGTCTTTTTATCTGTCAGATTTAACAGAGCTATCTTTCTGTTCCCTTTAACCTCTTTAATCCCGCCTATTCCAGAGACAAAGCCTCTAACGCAGTAATACTTTCCGGGTTTTAAATCGCAGAGCGGTGTGAAAATATTGCGGAAATCTTTTAGGGGTTTGTAATCGATTATCTTTTCGTTTTGAACGAGAATCTCTATTTTCTGACCTCTCTCTGCATTCACAAATCCATCGTAAATTTCCGGTTTTTCTCTTAAGATGACCGTTCTCTTACCATCGCTGTATGCGAAAAAACCCGTTAATTTCTTTGCCACAACAAGTTTCTCACCGAAGTAATATTTCGTTAGCATGAATGCTGTTTCTTCATCGATCAAATCTTCGAAATGCCTTTTTATCTCTTCGAGCTTTTCGTTAAATTCCATTTGCACCACCGTAAAGAATTAGTGCTATCATCAATCCGAGAAGCAGGAAGATTAAGCCTATTTTCTCCTTATCCATCAATCCCAGAATATCCTCGTTCTTATATAATTCTTTTCCATCTCAAGCAGAGCTTTGAGAAAGGCTTTTTCGTCAGGATAAAAATTCCTCAAAATTCTCGATGCGGTTTCTGCACCTACTCCGTATGTGTTTAATGCATAGACAGCTTTCATCCCGTGCATCGAAACGAGGTTTGCGAGCTTAAACAGCTCATTTTTGCTGATGTCATTTAAATTCCTCCTTGCATTAACGCATGCAATCATCTTCGATCCGCATTTCAAGCATGATAACTCGTTTATCATCTTAACCTGAAGCTTTATGCTACATCCGCAATTCAGGCAGACGAGATAGCACTCTTCATTCTCTATCCTTTCTTTAAATTTCTCAAGGATGAACTCTGTCGGATTCAAAGTTAAAAGCATATCAGACCTCATTCTCTGAGATGAAATGCCAATGGGTGTGAAATCTTTATATGTTATTACCTCAAACCTCTTTTCCCTCAGGACGTTTTTAAGATTTTTAATGTCTATTTTTTCCGTAATTATCTCTCTGATCGCCTCTTCATATATTGGCGTATCTTTGAGCTTCTGAATTAAAGCCCTAATGTTAATTCTGTTCGTCTCGATGTCTTTGCTTAGATAACCTATCTTGCGTGCCGCATTAACGAATTTCCATTGAAAGAGTTTTGTATCAACTAACGCTATTTCCAGAAGTTTCTCTATCTCAGCGGGCAGAGATGCTAATATTTCAGCGGTATTTTCAGCCGGAGTTAACTTAATCCTATACGGATCGATTTCAACGGCAACATTCCTGCCCGTTTTCGCAGATATAAGCAGAGCAAGAACCCTTCCGATTCCTTCATTAACTCTATGACCGAAACACGCATTTATTATCGAAATGCCATCCTTTTCCTCAACAACTATCCTGCAATCGGTTGGGATGAGGAATCTCTTCACATGATCTTTTATCACATCAACAACGATCTCAGCGGCTTTCGTATTTATTCTGAAATTTTCAAGGAGGTAGTTGATTGCAAGGTTTTCATCCCTTTTTGTTAGCTCAGCTATAACCCCTCTCAGCTTTCCCACATCTATGGCGACGTCAAATTGAACGGGTATCTCCTCTCCGATCCAAGAAGGGATTGCAGCTTCAAAACTTTCTGGAACAACGTTGACGAAGTCATCTATTGAAACGATTCTCCAAGCTTCTCCCTTCATCGCAAAGACTTCGTTCTCAAAAGTTTGGAGGAAGCTTTCATCGAGGACACCGATTATCTTATTCGTCGCTATGTCCCTAACGAGGTAGTGTCTCTCATCGACTATCATCGATATGTTCTCATAAAAATACCTCCTCGTCTTTCTGATTGCAGATATCTTGCCATCTCTCATCCTGATAATCCCGATCTCATCGAAATACTCGCATAGCCTCAGAAATTCAGCGTAATCAAGGTTTCTGAACGGATAAGCCCTCTTCACGATCTGATAAGCTTTCAAAACCTCGATACTCTTGTATTCCAAAGAGATTGCAGCAATCTGATTCGCAAGGACGTCTATGCATTTCTCATGGACTATCGTAGCCTCTATCTCCCCTCTTTCGGCTTTCTTAACTATCACAATCGATTCGAGAATGTCATCAAAGCTGTTAGCAATTATTACACCCTTAGAAACCCTTTCAAGTCTATGCCCGCTCCTCCCGACTCTCTGGAGCAATCTGCCAACTTCTCTTGGGCTACCGTATTGGATCACGCAATCAACGCTTCCTATATCGATTCCAAGTTCAAGAGAAGATGTGCATATCAAAGCCTTTATTTCTCCGTTCACAAATTTTCTCTCGTTCTCTATCCTGACTTCTTTCGAAAGCGATCCGTGATGGACTTCTACGCTCGTAAGCTTCTTCAATTTCAGTGCAAGAGCCTCAGCCATCTGTCTCGTGTTGACGAAGATCAGCGTTGAATTATGCTCCTCAACTATCTCCTTTATCAATCTAAGCTCAGAAGCAAATCTCTCGCTTACATTCAAAGCTTTTGCAAGCCTTACGTCTTCCTCTTTAACCTCAGGACAAACGACTTCGATCTCATACCTCTTAACAGTTTTCAGCTCAACGACATCATCACACCCGAAAAAGTCCATTACAGTCTTTTTATCGCTGACAGTCGCAGACAAAGCTATTATCTGGAAAGATGCAAGTTCTCTCAGCCTCTCAATTGCCACAGATAGCTGAACTCCCCTTTTGCTATCGATGAGTTCGTGAACCTCATCAATTATCAGAAATCTAACGTTTCTCAAAGATTTACGTAGATTC
>CAZVXC010000143.1:0-3590 GCA_964631435.1 uncultured archaeon
TTGCAACAAGTCTTCTTTTTCTCTTTCTTGGTTTCTTTAAAACTTTCTTGAGTCTATGATAGTAAATCCTTACCGATTCATGACTTATCCCCTCAAAGAGAGATAAGAATTCACTCGTCCTCCTTAATGAAAGTCCAAAAAAGTATAATAATGCTGCTAATATCTTTAATTCTACATCTTTCTTATTCCTCCGAAAGACTTTTTTAGATCTAACGTAATCTACTAATCGCCTTAAAACCGGTCGCATGTCTTCTATCTTGGTTATTTATTTTTATCCCCTATTCTTGACACAGTCTCCCCTCATCTGTAAGCGACTCAACATGCATATATGAAGAAGTTAGGAATCGTTTAAATTTTTTGTCAAATAACGATAAAATTTTATATCTCAATATTTGTATTGTGAATATGAGACCCAAGGGTGTAACAGTTCTGGCAGTTCTCTGGGCGATAGGTGGTATTATTGAGATCGTTTTTGGAGCAACAATGTTGTTCGTTTCGCCACATCTTCCAAAAGTAGGAGAGATAGGAAGAGCTATGGGTGGTTACATCACAGTGATGTATGTAGTTTTCGGGATAATCGGATTAATCGTTGCCTACGGTCTCTGGACTCTTAGGAATTGGGCTCGCATTTTAGCAATAGTTTTTTCCATCCTTGGCATTCTTGGATGTGCGGGCTGGATATATTCGATGTATGTCATGCAAAAACTAGGATTTGTTCCACCGGTAGTAACGATTGTGGAATATGTCATGGGTGCGGTGATCGTAGTGCTTGTCCTGATAATCTGGTATCTCGTTAGAGTTGGAAAAGCATTTACCTGAGTCAATCTGGTTACTGCTAAACACTTAAACCTAAAAAACTCGTAAACTTATCCCCTGAAGGTAATGATGAAAATACACCTGAAATTATTTTTGGCAACAGGAGTTCCTTTCGGGATACTGACAGGACAAATCTACTTATTGCTATTTAGTCCTTCTACAGGTCTAATAGCCGGACTATTAGCGGGGATATTATTTGGAGGATTTATGTCACTCATCTTGGGAACTCTGCATACTTGGTCGGTCAAGCGATTGCCGTTCAAATCTAAAGATGTAATGGACATTCATCAAGTGCGAAGCGTTGAAATGAAACTTCCATACGATAAGGTGTTTGATCTCTGCATGGAGTCTCTTAGATTAATCAGGAAGTGTAAGATTGTTGAAGAAAATCGCTCTCAAGGCAAGATCGTTGCTAGGACTGGTATTAGTTGGAAGAGTTGGGGAGAAATAATCGCATTTGACATACACAAGACGAATGATGTAATTCAAGTCGAAATATCGAGCAGATCTGTTGTGCATACAACCCTTGTTGATTACGGTAAAAACCTAGAGAATGTGGAAAAAATCGTTTCATTTTTGAAAGAACATGCCAATTAAAGTAAATAAATACAACAAAAAACGGGAAAGTTATGGTGAGAGAAAATTGTCTTGCTAATCGGTTATAACAATTGCAACTCTCCTCGCTACCTTCTATATCTGTTTGTATAGGTTTTCACTGTATATTCTCATTGCTCTCTCGGGAATCCTAATTGGCACGGGCGGTGTGATTCTTGGATTTGAAATTTATAGGCAGAATAAAAAGCTTGAAAAGATTGACAAAGGTAGAAAAATTCTTGAAATTAGACAGAGGGGAATTGAAGTAATTCCAAGAACTCTGAAATATGCTGTGGTATTCCTGTGCTTCCTGCTTGTTATTGGTATAATTGTGAATGCAATCTATGAAAATGATATGCTTATCCCCCTTCTCGCGATTTTAATAGCCAATTTGGTAGTTTTAACAGCCGAGAAAAGGTATGAAATCTATGAGAAAGGGATAAGATATGGTATGGTGTTCGTAGAATGAGATGAAATAGAAAAAGTGGAGTGGAGTAGCGGAGTTCTAAGAATAAAAACGAGAAAGGTTGTAGGTGGATTGAGAATTAAAGATGAGGATGAAAAGATAAAAGAGACAATCAAAAAGCTCATAGGCAGAAGGAGAGATGAAACATGAACTTGCGCAAGCAAGGGGTGATTCACTTTTTCGTCCTCTGCTTACTAACGGGAGTCGTTATTGCAGATTATAAAGATAAGCTTAAATAAATTTTTACAGTCATGAATATATGAGTGAAATAAAGACGAGCATAGTCCTACCAAGAGACATCTATGCTGAGTTAAAAAAGAAGGCGATAGAGGAGGGTAAGACTGTAAAGGAGGCGATTATCGATGCTATACTAAATTACCTTTCCGGCGAGAGGAGAAAATCGAAGATCAAAGAGCTAATATTGAAACCCTCTGAAGGGGCGGGTCCAGAGGATTTAAAAGAATACGGAGGAGAAGATATTGATTAAAGCCTTTGTTGACACGGAGATTTGGAGTTTAGCTAAGAAAAAGCCTGTAAGAGAGAAATTCAAAGAGAAATCGGACTACGAGAAGGCTTTGAGAATACACGAGAGCTGCAGAAGATTTTTCGAAGAAGAATTCGAGGACTTACGAATATACATAACACTGCACCAATTAGCAGAAATCTTCCACGTTCTAGCCTTTAGAGGACATAGGATACCTGCGAATGAAGCTTTTGAAATAGTCAATAATTTGATAAGCGACGATGACGTGATTAAGGTCCCTGTTCTTGCTGAGCATATGACAGAATCGTTCGTTGCAAGCAAGGAAACTGGCATTCACGTCTGGGATTTCCTTTGCTTCATCCCGCTAAAAAACTACGTTAAAGTAGTTTACTCTCTCGACAAGCATTTCATAACGATCGGGGAGAGGTACAACGTGAAAGTCGTAAACCCGGCAGAAGAATGGTTAGAAATTTGAAAAATTGTTAAGGTGACGTATTTAGATGTTGCCCAAAGAGTTGTTAGAGGTAACGAGGAGGAAAGGTAAGATCTATCTGAAATTCGCTTGGATCGATGAAATGAAGTTAGCTGAGAAGATCATAAGATTATACAGGGTAGAAGTGGGAAGAAAATACGAGGTGATAACCGAAGCTCTGAGAAAGCTGGAAGATGCGAGGAATTATAGAAAGGTTAGAGGGTTTGCGAAGATCATCGAGAGGGAGTGCGAATTCGAGAGCGCCACACCCCTTGATCCAGTGGAAGTTAGAAGGGAACTGTTCTCGAAAGGATACGTTACGAGCTTAAAAGAGAGGGAGAAAGTTTTGAAAGAGGTTGCCGAGAAATTCAACGTGGATGTCAAGGAAGTTGAAAGGGCGATGTTTGCGGATAGGGAGGAGGAAAAGGTGCTGGTGCGAATCCCGGACATCACACCAGAAGAACTAATCAAACAGTATAACCTCTCTTTACTGCAAACTGCAATTTTCAACTGTCTTCGTCTCACATTCTGGGTTTCTTCGAATCACAAGAACGTGTTCAGAAAGCTAAAATGGCTCGGACTAATGTATGAGCTTTACGATGACGAGGAGAGCGGAAGACTGTTAACGGACGTAACTGGTCCCGCATC
This sequence comes from uncultured archaeon, assembly GCA_964631435.1. Classification (GTDB taxonomy): domain Archaea; phylum Halobacteriota; class Archaeoglobi; order Archaeoglobales; family Archaeoglobaceae; genus Geoglobus. The sequence continues at coordinate 3,481 of CAZVXC010000143.1, forward strand.
GATTCTGAAGATGACTCGAAAGTATGGAACCTCGATGGCTAAACTGATCCCAGAGATCGTGAGAGCAGAAAAGTGGTGGTTAAAAGCGGAGGTTGAGGACGATTACGATA
>CAZVXC010000144.1:0-3563 GCA_964631435.1 uncultured archaeon
TCACTATGCTGAGCAATGAAGTTCTCTGGTTCATTCTCGTTTTCATCAACTTCACGGGCATAATCCTATCATACAGGATATTCGGCAAACTCGGCCTCTACGCTTGGATAGCAATGGCGATAATACTTGCGAACATTCAGGTTGCGAAGATGATAAGATTTTTCGGATTGCTTACAGCTATGGGGAACATAATTTACGGATCGACTTTCTTAGCAACGGATATTCTGACGGAGAAATACGGGAAGAGAGAGGCGAAAATAGGAGTATATATCGGCTTCTTCGCGCTCATCATGACCACGGTTATCATGCAAACTACCCTCATATTCAAACCGGCTCCCGAAGACACTCTCGATCCGGCTTTAAGGCAGATATTCAGTTTCATGCCAGATGTTACGATCGCAAGCTTAACAGCATACATAATCTCCCAGCTTCACGATGTCTGGGCTTTCCACTTCTGGAAAGAGAAGACGAAAGGTCGCTTCTTATGGCTTAGAAATAACGCATCTACAATGGTTTCTCAGTTGATAGACAATGCAACATTCACTTTCCTCTTCTTCGTCGTATTCAATCCTCAGATATTTGCACAAATCGGTGCTCAGGGTGTTTGGGAGATATTTGTAACATCTTACATCATGAAGTTCATAGTTGCGGTATGCGATACGCCATTCATATATCTCGCAACGAAATTCGATGTGGATTAACAAAATTTTTAATACATCCCTCATTTGCATTTCCATGCTTAGAGATGTCATTAGAGATGCAGAAGGCGAGAGGGTTTTTCTTCTTGGAAACGAGGCGATTGCGAGAGGGGCGATAGAAGCGGCAATTGATGTATTCGCCGCATATCCGGGAACTCCTTCTTCTGAGATAACAGATACGCTAAGCGAAGCTTGTAGGTTAATGGAGAAGATGGAATTCAGAATGGAATATGCGACGAATGAAAAAGTCGCATTCGAAATTGCGATAGGTGCTTCTCTCGCGGGAAAGAGAGGAATGACTGCTATGAAGCATGTTGGACTGAATGTTGCCGCAGATTCTTTATTCAGCTTCGCTTACATCGGTGCGAGAGGTGGATTCGTTTGCGTTACAGCGGATGATCCGAGCATGCATTCAAGCCAGAACGAACAGGATAACAGGTGGTATGGCTTGGCAGCGAAGGTTCCAGTTTTAGAGCCGTCAAACGTTCAGGAAGCTAAGGACTTCGTAAAAATCGCTTTCGAGTTATCTGAGAAATTCGGCTTACCTTTTTTGCTCAGAACATGCACGAGGTTAAATCATTCAAGCGGAATAGTGGAGCTTGGAAAGATACCGGAAAAGAAGTTAAAGCTTAATGAATGGGTGAAGAATCCGCAGACAGACGTTATCCTGCCAGCACACGCGAGAAAGCTGAAGTTAAAGCTTAACGAAAAGCTCAGAAAGCTCGAAGAGCATTTCAACAGATCAGATATAAATTTCGTTAAGGGAGGCGATGGCAATAAAGGCGTTGTCGCATGCGGCAACGGGTATAACTACGTTTTAGAGGCTATTGAAAATTTGAACGCTGAGCTATCTGTTCTTAAAATCTCATCCATCAACCCCTTGCCGAGAAAAGTTGTGGAAGATTTTATTTCGAACCTTGATGAAGTTTTAATAGTCGAAGAAGTTGATCCATTCTTGGAATTGCAGATCAAAGCGATTTCATCGGAATACGGAGTGAAGGTTCATGGGAAACTCGACAATTACATCCCGATGGATTACGAGTTGAACGTTTCGGTTGTTCAGAAGGGAGTGGCGAAATTTTTGGGAAGAGATTACGATTTCTCCTTGGACAGAGCTTTGAAAGTCGCATCAATCGCTCCACCAAGACCTCCCGTTTTCTGTCCGGGATGTCCGCATGCTGCGACTTTCTATGCGATAAGAAAGGTTGTTAATGAAATCGGCAATGCAGCATTACCTAGCGACATCGGCTGTTACACTCTCGGAATTAACAAGCCCTTCGAGGCTGTGGATATTACGATATGCATGGGGGCGAGTGTTGGAGTAAGCAACGGTTTGAGTTACGCTATAAGAAATCCGATAATAGCTACGATAGGCGATTCAACATTCTTCCATGCCGGAATTCCGGCTTTGATAGATGCGGTCTATAATAGAAACAAATTCGTCCTTGTTATCCTCGATAATTCTACGACAGGCATGACAGGACATCAACCTCATCCCGGCATCGGTCTCAGAGGTTGCGGAGAGATCGGGAAAGCTGTTAAGATAGAAGATATTTGCAAAGCGATAGGAGTTGAATTCGTGGAAGTTGTGAAATCTTATAACGTTAAGAAATTGCAGGAGGTTCTGAGAAAAGCGATAGAGCATGACGGCGTTGCGGTTGTTATATCGAGGCAACAATGCGCGATTTTATGGACGAGAGAGAGGAAAAAGAAGGGGCTTAAAATCACGCCATTTGAAGTTACCGAGAAATGCGATGGCTGCATGAAATGCGTCAGAGAATTCATCTGTCCAGCATTTTACGTCGATGAGAAGCCGAAGATAGATGAATCTCTATGCGTAGGATGTGCAGTATGTGCAGTTATATGTCCGTTGAATGCGATAAAGCCTAAGAGGTGAGATCATGAAGATTAACGCTGTTATAGTCGGTGTGGGCGGACAGGGAGTCTTGACAACATCCCAAATACTCGCGAGAGCAGCGATGCTTGAAGGATTCAATGTTGTCTCCGCTGAGACGCACGGAATGGCTCAGAGAGGTGGAAGTGTTGAAGTTCATTTGAGAATAGGAGATGTGAAAGCTCCTCTCTGCCCTTACGGTTCAGCAGACTACTTAGCCTCGCTTGAAGCTGTTGAAGCCTTAAGATTCTGCCAATATCTGAATGAAAAAACGAAAGTTGTCATAAATACGAGGAAGATTTATCCTCCATCCGTTTCGGTCGGAATGGCGAGATATCCTGAGATCGATGAGATCATCGAGAATATCAGATATTTCACGCAAAACGTCTATCTGATTAATGCATCTGAAATAGCCGAGAGATGCGGGAGCGTTCAGGCAACGAACGTTGTGATCGCTGGAGCATTGATAGCTTTGGGATTGCCATTAAGGCTTAAATCCGTTGAAGAAGCAATAAAGGATTTCATGCCTGAGAAATTGGTCGATATGAACATTAAAGCTCTGAGAGAAGGCTATGAGGAGATGAAAAAAATTATCTGAACTTTTCCTTCAATTTTTCGACCTTATCCTTAACCTTTTCCTCATCCACGCTGATAACGACTCTATCCTCCATGAGTATTTCGCCGTTAACTATAAGATTCCGAACCTCTTCCCCGCTTAAGGAATAGACTATGCTATTCATCGGGTTGTAAGTTGGGTAGAACTTCTCCGATTTGCTTAACATAGCTATATCCGCCAAAAAGCCTTCCTTGATCTCACCGCCATCTATCCCGTAAGCTCTGTAACCGTTTGAAGTTGCGATCTCAAAAATTTCATCCGCTTTAATGGCATCTGCTTTCATATATCTTATCTTCTGGCAGAGGGATGCGAATTTCATCTCCTGAAACATGTTATAGCAGTTGTTGCTTGCTGC
>CAZVXC010000145.1:0-3525 GCA_964631435.1 uncultured archaeon
ACAGATATAATAATTTCTTTTTAATATGCGTTATACGTCTTATTTTTTCGGATGTATTCACCTCTATCGATCAGATTCTCGATAGCGACTCTATCGCTTTCTTTGAGCCTGTTAATGCTCAGCCTCATTTTTCCTATGCCCAAGATGTCTCCGTCTGAGTTGCATACGAAGACTATATCATTCTCCTTAACATCTTTGTCAGCCTTAATTATCGAGGATGCGAATATGTCTCTTCCGTAAAGAAAGAGCATCTCTCCCTTTTCATTAACGAATACCCTCTTTCTATTCTTAACTATCAGAAAAGCCCCTTCTAAGCTGAATCTAAATCTCTTACCTATTTCGCCTATCTTTATCCCGATGCTTTCGAAGTTTAGCTTGTCTTTTAAAGAAAAGACATCGTGCGTGCAAACGTAAACCTCCTTCTTATCCCTCTCGACTACAAAAATCCTGTATCTATTTAATAGATCCTCAGAACCGTGAAATCTCAGGGCATTTCTTAGAATTTTTAATTCCTTTTTCTTAAGCTCTCTGATTTCCATATCCACTCTCTCATCGATTTTACAGCTTTGCTTAAAGAAGAGTAATCCCCATCTATTCTGAAAGATTCGACTGCATTGATCAGAAGGAATTTTCCGACATGTTTGTCAAGTTCTTTCTTGTATTCATCTCCCATAACTACTTCCCCTTCCATGCTTAGCTTAATCGCCTCACTACCCCTCTCAATTCCAACAATCTTAAAGCTCTTCCTTAAAAAGAACGGCTTCTGCTTGACATCGAAGAATTTCAATCTCACCTTCGTCTCATCCATGATAAGGGAAGTGTTTATCTCGATCGCTTTCTCATTGATCCCTATCTCATTTTTTCCGATTTCTTTACTAAAGCCTCCAAGCTTAGATAGATATGTGTCCGCAATTATCTCTCTCGGATACGGATACATCAGGATAGATTTGATTAAAGCAATCTTAAGCTTTGTGGTAGGAGTTATATAGCCTGAGCATGGAATCAAAGTATGGATAGGATATACGTCTTCTTCATAGGCTCAGCCGGTAGCGGTAAAACCTATCTAACAAAGGCCTTTGCAGATTACTTAGATTTCAAGAAGATAGATTACGCTATCGTGAATCTCGATCCGGGTGCTGAATTCCTTCCTTATTCCCCCGATGTTGATGTGAGAGAGTGGTTCAAGATAGATGATATAATAGCGAGATATAACGTCGGGCCGAATGGTGCGCAAATAGTTGCATCAGATTTGATAGCGACGAAAGTTGATGATATAATAGATGAACTTGATTTATACAACGCAAACTACGTTCTAATCGACACTCCCGGTCAGATGGAGTTGTTCACGTTGAGAGCAAGTAGCGAAATCCTGATCGGTGTATTAGGAAGAAAAAACTGTGTTTCAGTCTTCCTATTTGATCCGATCATATCTCAGAAAGCCTCAGGCTTCGTATCTCTCGTTTTCATGTATTCATCATCGATAATGAAACTCAACATCCCTCAAATTCCGGTTTTGAGCAAAGCTGACATATTGCCTGAGCATGCTGTTGAGACTATTGTTGAATGGAGCAAAGACCCCGACAAGCTTTATCATGCGATTTCTAAGGAAAGAGGTTTGTCCTCAGATTTGTTCAAGCTTTTGCACGATCTCGGATTGTTCAGGCCGCTCATACCGGTTTCATCAAAAACCGGAGGGGGATTGGATGATATATACGATATGATTCAGGAGATTTATTACAGCGGAGAAGACCTTGAGAGAATGCTCTTTTAGCCCCCAGCAATCGGAGGGAATATCGCTATCTTATCATCCCTCTTCAACATTGGAATCTCTTTTAAATCTTTCAAATTCCTGCCGTTTATCAGAATTATCCTGTCATCTCTCAACTTCCCGTCTTTGTCGTAGATCTCATTAATGAAATCTTTTCCAAGTTTCTTAGATGCTTCTTCTATTGCGTCTCTCAAATTATTTGCATCTACTTCGATCCTCTTGCCGTATTTTTCTCTAAGAGTTGCGAAAAGCTCGATGACTACCATACATTCCAATACTTCGAGTGGATTTTTATAACTTCTTTAACGTTATCCCTAACTCTCTGCATAACGTTCCCTCTCGTCCTCCATTTAAGCTCAGCGAGATAGGTTTCCGGTTCTCTTATGTGAGATATATCCTTCCCAGCCATGGCAGCAATTATCGCGAGGTTTGTGTAAGGCAACGCAGCCTCTACGCTGTAACCGCCTTCAAGCACGGCAACCAATCTTCCTTCGCAAAACCTCTCAGCCAATTCAACAGCCCTTCTCATCATCTCTCCATACCCCTTAGCTGTTAAAGCCAAACCGGTTATCGGGTCTGTGAAGTGATTATCTTGTCCGGCTGAGATCGCTATGAACTCCGGTTTAAATTCGGATGTTACAGGTTCTATTACTTTTTCAAAGACGTATAGATATCCTTCATCAGATGTTCCCGGAGGCAGCGGGATATTTATGGTGTAGCCTTCACCTTCTTTTCTGCCAACCTCGTAAGGATAGCCCGTTCCGGGATAAAGAGGCATTTGATGTGTCGATATGAACAAAACCCGATTGTCCTCGTAGAATATTTCTTGAGTCCCATCTCCGTGATGAGCATCCCAATCAAGGATTAGAATTCTTTCAAATCCCCGTTTAAGCAGCCATTTAACCATTATCGCCATGTTGTTAAGATAGCAAAATCCCGCACCGATGTGTGGTTTCGCATGATGTCCGGGTGGTCGAATCATTGCGAAAGCATTCCTAACCTCTCTATCAACAACGGCTTTTGCAGCCCTTATGGCTCCGCCTGCAGCGAGCAAGGCTCTCTCGAATACGCCTTTCGGTATGTTCGTATCGAAATCGATTATTCCGCCACCTCTCTCGCTTTCTCTTCTAAGGAATTCGATGTAATCCTTTGTGTGAACTTCTAAAACGTCTTCTATGCTTGCCATAAATGGTTCGAGAAGCACTATGCTCTCATCCTCAAAAAGACCCTCTTCCATAAGCTGATCTATCGTGTAAGCTAACCTCTCCCTTCTCTCAGGATGTCTTGGGTCTTGCTCATGCTCCAAATACTTTTTATGATAAACTATTCCCGTTCTCATAAAACATCCCTACTTAAACCCGGTTTAATCTGAACTATCACATCTGCAATCTTCCCTCTCCTAATTCCTCCTCTCACAATCGGGAAAGAATTGAAATACAGAATTTCGATATCCCTTAGGTCTTCTTCGTTAGCTCCGTATTTCAAAGCAAGTTGCCTCGCTCTGTTAATCGTCATCTCTATAAGCTCCTCATCATCCGGAAATCCGCTTACCTTCTCAAAAACCTCCTTATCAACCTCCCCGTTATAGAGAGCGATTCTCTTTTCTGTATCGAATCTTGCATAAAGTGTAAGGCTTATCCTCGAAACAGCAACTCCTACAGCGTTTGCAGATTCGAAATGCTTTGGAATGATGTATTTCTTATCGCTTCTCTCTGCTATCTCCGGTATGAGGTATTTTGCGAGATAACCAGTTCCTA
>CAZVXC010000146.1:0-3505 GCA_964631435.1 uncultured archaeon
TCGAAAGCCCCATAAAAACTTGGGCTGAGTATGCTCTAAAAATCGAACTCGCTAAACCCAATCCGGATCCTAACAAAGTCATCGAACTCAAAATGATCCTTGCGGGCAAGGATCCCTATAAATTACGCTCAACACCAAGCAATCACCAATCTGCACCCAAAAGCCCTACGGGTTTATCTCGATTTACAATACGGCACAGCCCCATAATTTTGAGAATTCTATAAAAGACAATAATAAAATTGAGGATGATATTGATATTTATGAACCTGAGAAGTAGATTGAGAAAGGTTTTTGAGCTTTACGGGTTGAGATTGGTTACAACTCTCCAAGCCTATAGAGTTGCAGGACTTGATGAGCTTGGTATTCAAGATTATGCAATTGTAGATTATGGTTACACAAGAGTTGAGCCGCATGAGGAGTTTGTTAAGTTGCTTAAGCATCTCGGTTATTCGGAAGATGATGTTTTTGCAAAGATACTTTTTGAACATTATCGTTGCCCAAGACATGGAGATGTCTTTAAACCAGTTTTAGATTACGAAAAGGGTAGTGTATGGGATGGTAGCAAAAGAAAAGGCACTTTTAGACTTATAGCTGGACGCTTGCATCCTCTAAAAAAGCATTCCGATTCTAAAAGGTATTCGGCTTTAAAGCTCGAACAATTCAAGACAATCGCCGATGCCGTTCGTAAAAAGGGAGTTGTTAGCTACAGGGAGTTTGGTGATAAATTATCTGAAGTAAGACAGGAAAAGAGCGATCTTGCTATGATCTGGATGGTTTTCTTGTTAAAGAGGACGTTGTTAAAGCGAGAGAGATAATGAAGAAAGCTGCGAGGGGAGCATTGAGACGATTCTTAAGAAAATACCTGAAGAAACATGAAAACGTCCCGTTTGGTGGTGATTTTAAAGAAGGCGGAGTAATGAATGTCCACATCTGGAGTAGCTCACAGCCTAACAAGCCACATCTTCACGTTCATATTGCATTGTGGAACTTCGTGATTTGGAACGGGAAATATGTCCGATTTAGTCCGTATTTCCCAAAGGAGTGGGTTTCTGAGCTGAGAGAACTTTGGAAGAAAGAGTTTTTCAAATACTTGAAGAAAGCTGGCTTTTCTATGTATCTTGATCGAGCGTATGTTAAATTCCTTGAAGATGATTACGAGTTTTTTAACATTTATACCAGCTATAACTGGTTTAAGGAAGAAAATTACGGGAAGATCACGCATCATTTGAGATATAACTCCCGTAAAGCTGTTATTGACATTAATGAGTTCTTCTTTTACTCTGGAGTTAAGTTTGAGGATCTTAGTGATGAGCAAAAGGAATGGTTAGGATTTTTGCTCCAATACTCGAACAGAACGGGTAATTTTGGGTTTATGAACAATTGGAGAAAAGCTTTTGAAATTCCGAAGGATAAAGTTATTGAATTCCTTGAAAGGCTTAAGAAGGAACATTACGAATACTGTCCTATCTGTAAGAGGAAGCTTGAGTATGTTGGTGTCGTAACGTTTCCAGTCATCTTGTAGAGGAATTCGAGAGTGTTCCTAGCGTAGGTGTAACACTTGTGGCGACTGCTAAGATACCAGTTCTGATATCTTAGGATACTTTTCCGGCTGATAACTCTTCCAGTAACATTAAGAAATTTTCTATCCACGACCTTCTGTTTCAAGATCTCAACAGTCCTACTTTAAATTATCAAAACGTGAATCAGAACAAAATACACCCCCATGAGAACGAGACCAATGGGAATACCAAATTTCGCCCATTCCCTGCTTGATATCCCCAGTCTTCCAGCAGCAACGATATTCGGAATATTTCCGGGTATCAACATTCCTCCGGAAATGATCAAGCCGAGCAAAGCACCTTTTATCTGCAATAGCGTTAAAGATGGCCCTATTTCCGCTGCTGCGAGGGTGGCATTATCGAGTATGGCTGAGATCATATTAACCCAGTATAGAATTTCTGACGGAATTTTGGATATATACCAATCTATTATCGGAGTAAAACCTTCTCCAAGAAGAACTAAGGCTGCTATAAATATGTAAACTTTTATAGCCCTTATTATAACTGTTCTTATTGTGTCCTCATATTCGGGTATATCTGCTTTCCCGACATCTCCTCCTATCCTCAGAATGGCATATATTCCGAGAGCAATTATTCCCGGAACTATGTATTTCCCTATTAAGTTGAAGAGGAAGAGAAAATCCGCATGGTAAGGCTCGCCGCTCAGCTTTTTAACAACTATGGTCGATAAAGGCTCACCAACAGGAGTTAATGCGGCACCCATACCGACTGCGAAGCAGGCAATGACTATGAATTCTATCTTTTTGTTTCTATCGAGAGGTGTTATCAGAGCTATTTCAGCAAGGATGACTGCTGCGACTATAACGGAGATTATGCTTGAGATCAAGCCGAATACGACTATTGTGAAGAAGACGAATGCTTTGATTCCCATTTTTCTAAGTATTGCGATGAGAAATGAGTATATCTGCTTATTGTAAAAGTGAATTATCAAGCCTATTATCAGAACTACCTGAAAAATTCCTATAGGAATCCCGAACACCTCTGCTATCTTTACAGGCGTTTCGATCGCTTCCAGAATGAGTTTTTTGCTCCAAAGACCACTTACACTTACCGCAATGATTCCCATTATTAGAAAAAACGGTTCTAAATTCTCTTCGATCTTCCTTACTCTGAACGGAAGGATTAGGACAAGGGCTAATATAACGAAGAGAGCTATGGAGATGAGGAGATTTGGTTCGTGCATGCTTAAAGGAGGTAAATGCGTTTATAAAACTTTTTAAATTTAGATGTCCATAGTTTGCGGGGTGAAAAATTGAAAACTATAGGCTTAATCGGCGGGATGAGTTGGGAATCAACATTGGAATACTACAGAATCATAAACGAAAGCGTAAATAAAAGGCTGAAAGGGCATCATTCGGCAAAATTGCTCCTATTTTCCCTAGATTTCGAAGAGATTGTAAGGCTGATGAATGAGAACAAATGGGTCGCAATAGCTGAGATCATAATATCAGCTGCAAAAAGACTTGAGAAAGCCGGAGCCGATTTCTTCCTTATATGCACGAACACTATACATAAGGTTGCGGAAGAGGTTGAGGGAAATGTTAGCATACCTCTGATTCATATCGTAGATGAGACAGCTAAGAGAATTAAGGAAAAAGGGTTGAAAACTGTAGGCCTACTCGGAACAAAGTTTACGATGGAAGAGAAGTTTTACAAAGAGAGGTTAAGAAAGCATGGAATAACTGCTATAATTCCTGAAAAGAGTGAGAGGGATTACGTTGATAAGGTTATATTCGAGGAATTGACTTTCGGCATAATAAAACGATCCTCTCGTGAAAATCTGATAAGGATAATCGACAATTTAATTTCAAAGGGTGCTGAAGGCATCGTATTGGGATGCACGGAACTGCCTCTTATAATCGGTCAAGAAGATGTGGATGTGCCCGTCTTTGATACCACGAAAATCCATGCGGAATCTGCTGTTG
>CAZVXC010000147.1:0-3385 GCA_964631435.1 uncultured archaeon
AGTGGGCCCGGAGGGATTTGAACCCTCGACCGCCCGGTTATGAGCCGGGCGCTCTGACCTGGCTAAGCTACGGGCCCTGACGAATCCAAATACTATTGATGTGTTTATGAAGTTTATGGTATTTAAATTTCTCCTCCGAAATTTGCGAGGAATTCTGCAATTCTCTCAGACATAACATCAAATTTTCCCGTGTAGAAATGATCGGTTTCAAGTTCTAAGACTTCCTTCGGATGGGATAACATTTCAACAATCTCTTTTGAATCATTAACGCTCACTATATCATCGTAAATTGCGTAGATGATTAACTTCGGTTTCTTCGAATCTTTAAGCTCTATCTCATTTATCCTTTTCAGTGGAGAGAGCAGAACGATTGCATCAGCTTCATCACCAATATTGCTCGCTACAACGCTTCCGAATGAGTAACCTATCACCGCTACGAATTCATGCCTCTCCTTCAGATATCTGAGCATTATTCTTGCATCTTCGACCTCTCCGATCCCATATCTAAACGGCTTTCTGTAATCGAATCTCAGAGTTGAGTAGCTTAGTTTCTGAATCTCCTCACATATCCTCTCAAGCCTGATATCGAATCTGTTGCCACCCATTAGTGGATGTGGCGGGCAGAGAAGGGCTGCTTTTTCACCTCTAATTGTATATGTCGCCCTAATGCCTTCAACATTAATCTCCATACTCAAATTAGCATCTAAACAAAAACATTTTTATCGCAAAGCTATAACAGCTCTGATGAATTATCAGGATATAGGTCTCAAAGTTGGCATAGAAATTCACCAGCAGCTCGATACGAAACACAAACTCTTCTGCAAATGCCCCACCATTTTAAGAGATGTTAGCGAATCTAACTTCGAATTCTTCAGATATTTAAGGCTTAAGAGAAGCGAACTCGGTGAAGAAGACAGAGCGGCGAAAGAAGAGGTGCAAAGGAGTAAGAAATTTATTTACAAATTCTACGACACGACTTGCTTAGTTGAAGCGGATGAAGAACCACCGAGTGAGATAAATAGAGAGGCCTTAGAGATCGGGATAATAATCGCTAAGTTGCTGAACATGGAGATAGTCGATGAAGTCCACGTCATGAGGAAGATTGTTATAGATGGCAGCAACACAACTGGATTCCAGAGAACAGCCTTATTAGCATTCGACGGGAGCATAGATGTTGACGGCAAGAAAATAGGGATCGCAACTCTATGCATTGAAGAGGAGGCAGCGAGGAAGATAGATGAAAAGGAAGGCGTCGTCGTCTATTCCCTCGACAGATTGGGAATTCCGTTAGTTGAGATCGGGACGAAGCCTGATATAGACAACCCCGAACTTGCGAAGAAAGTTGCTAAAAAGCTTGGAATGATTTTAAGAAGCACAAATAGGGTTAAAAGAGGTTTGGGAACAATAAGACAGGATGTGAATATATCGATAAGAGGCGGTGCGAGAGTTGAGATTAAAGGTGTTCAGGACGTCGATATCCTCGATAAGATCGTTGAATATGAAGTTCTCAGGCAGCTAAATCTTCTCAAAATAAGGGATGAGCTGCTTAAAAGAGGAGCGTATGTAGAAGAAAGAATATTCGATGTTAAGGATGTGTTTAAGAATACGAAATCGAAGATACTGAGAAGAGCGAAATCTATAATGGCTATAAAGCTTTGCAAATTCTCCAAGCTCGTTGGCATGGAAATCCAGCCGAACAGAAGATTGGGGACTGAATTCGCTGATATAGCGAAGATTTTCGGTCTTGGAGGGATATTTCATACGGATGAGCTTCCAGCATACGGGATTAGTGAAGAAGAAGTCAATGCTCTGAGACGGAAGGTTGATGCGGATGAAGATGATGTCGTTGTCATAGCTGCCGGAGATGAAAAGAGAGTTAGGAATGCTCTGCAAAGAATTATTGATAGAGCTAAGCATTGCTTACTCGGCGTTCCTGAGGAGACGAGGAAAGCCAACGAAGACGGAACGACATCTTATCTCAGACCCCTCCCCGGTGCTGCGAGGATGTATCCAGAAACGGATGTCCCGCCGGTTAGCATTGACAGAGAGATGCTGGATGTCGAGCTTCCAGAGCTTATAGAGGAAAGAGCGAAAAGGTATTGCAAGGAATATGGAATATCAGAGGATATAGCAATGATAATGGCCGATCCGAGATTTTCTGAGATATTTGAGAGATTCGCAAACGTAATCGGTGCGACTCTAGTTGCAAGAGTTTTGCACATAATACCGTCTCAGCTTAAAAAAGAGGGCTTTGATGTTGATAAACTAAACATGGACGATTTCGTCTTAGTTTTAGAGCTTCTTAGAGATAAGAAGATAGCGAAAGAAGGGGCTGAAGAGGCTTTAAAGTTGCTTTGCAAGGAGAAAATAGGGAAGGAAGAGATAGTGAGAATGCTTTCGCCTAAGGAAGATATAGATGAATTCATATCCAAACTTATAGAAGAGAAAAGGGATTTCATCCTTGAAAGGAAAGAAAATGCGTTCAAGCCCCTTATGGGAGTAGTTATGAAAGAGTTTAGAGGGAAGATCGATGGCAAAATCGTTGCTGAAAAGCTTAAGAAAGCTATCAGCGAACTCTTGAGTTCATGACTTCACATATTTTTCAATTGTTTCGAGCAACTTTTTCCTCGTAAATGGCTTGTCTATTATATCCCTCGCTCCCGCATTAAGCAAATCCTTTCCTTTGTGCGATGTGAATGCTGTTATCCCTATGATCACAGCGTTCGGATCGATTGATAGAATCTCCTTCGTCGCATCTATCCCGTTCATAACCGGCATAAGAATATCCATCAGAACGACATCAGGTTTCAATCCCTTGAAGAGTTCAACCGCCTCCTTGCCGTTCTCTGCTTCATATACTTCATGCCCTTTCAGCATAATCTTTAATATTTCCCTCATAGCCATATCGTCGTCAACGACGAGTATCCTCATTATTGTCACCATATCTATCTACGCATAAATGCTTTATAAAATTTTGCATATTTAATATTAACCTCCCGAGATAACTCGCAGAACTTTGACTTCTCCATCTTTAACCACATCATCTATCGGTATGGGCTTGCTGTTCTTAACCAAGACCACGGTCTCCGGATTTATACCTATCTGTTCAAGAACATCGGAATATCTTTCCCCAGCATTGACGTAGATTTCCTTCTCTTTCAAATCAAATCCGCCCAAGAAAATAAATTTTATCTTAATCCTCCTCTGGGAGGATTTCTCTTGCGACCTCATGTATATCTCTCTCTTCTCTTTGAATTTTCAGCTCATTAACGTTTTTCAACAAGAGTTTTTCGTCTTTCGACCTCTCTTTCTTGACACCTTTTCTCCTGAACAATCTCCAGTTAAATCGCCTCATACCAGATCACATTAATTATTTCTCTCAGCT
>CAZVXC010000148.1:0-3324 GCA_964631435.1 uncultured archaeon
TCTTAGCAATCCCTACGCATCCAACATTTACCAAGCAATTCGTTAGATAGCTCTCATCGAAAAATACCATGCCAGCAACGGTCGGAATTCCAACTCTGTTGCCGTAATCCCTTATCCCGGCGACAACGCCCGTAAGCAGATACAAAGGATGTTTCGTCCCCTTAGGCAGGTCGTCGTAGCTTACATCCAATTCTCCGAAGAAAAGAGGATCGATTAATGCAATTGGCTGTGCTCCCATGCATGCAACATCTCTCAATATCCCACCTATTCCCGTCGCAGCCCCGCCGTATGGCTCTATTGCGGATGGATGATTGTGGCTTTCGAATGCGATAACGTAAGCGTGTTCATCATCGAATTCAACAACCCCGGCATCGTATTTCGTCGATATTACGTAATCCTTCTTGAAATCTAAGAGGTATTTTTTGAGGTAGTATTTTGAGCTTTTGTAGCAGCAATGTTCACTCCAAGCCTGTCCGAAGCTTTGAAGCTCTATATCTGTAGGATTCCTGTTCTCCTTGGCGAAGTAATCTCTTATCCTCTTCATCTCTTCAATGTTCAAGCTCAACCCCATCTCATCACTTATCCTTAAAAGCTGTTCATCGCTCGCATTGAGCAAATCTATCTCGTAAATCTCGAAAGGCAAATCCAATCTCTTGAACATATCAATCAACCCACTTTATCTCATAATCTTGGATAACGGGATTTGCTAAAAGCTTCTCGCACATCTCAGCCAGCATTTTTTCAGCAACATCTTTCCCTTTCGCCTCAAGCTCTATTCTGAATACCTTTATCGATGAGACATTCTTTACGTTCCTGAATCCGAGTAGATTCAGAGCCTTCTTCGTTGCCTCTCCTTCTGGATCGACTACACCTTTTTTCAGCCTTATAAATACATCTGCTGTCAGTTTCATAGCTTGGAATTCATCTTAAGAGTATATAGTGATTTCGATCACTCGAATCTAAGTGCTTCGATCGGTTCGAGCTGAGATGCTTTCCAAGCTGGATAGATTGAGCTTATTATCGCTGTGAATATGCCGAAAAATAGACCTATGAAGACGTAGCTGATTGAAGATATTTGGAAAACGTATTTCGCCGATTTTAATATCAGCATATCTATTGTGTAGCCGCCCACGAAACTCAAAACCCCGCCGATAACGCTGCCAACAACTCCGAGTATTAAAGCTTCCGTAAGGAAAATCTTGAGTATCGTCTTTCTGTAAGCACCTATCGCCCTCATCAATCCTATTTCCTTTGTTCTCTCAACAGTTGACATGAGCATTATATTCAGAATGCTGACTCCGGCAACTAAGAGAGAGACCGCTGCGATTGCAAGGAGAAACGTTGTCATTTTGTTGAAAACGTTCGTTATTCTATCGAGTATCATTTTCATTTCGAAAACCGAGACTTTGCTTTCCCTTCTGTTTATCGAAGTATCTATGAAGTCTTTAAATTTATCTATGCTTTTCAAATCCTTAACCTTAACTATAACCATCGCAAAGTTCTTCTCATTGAATATACTGTCGAAGTCCTTTATCGGTAATATAACAGCGAAGTTCGGATTTATGTCGAATCTCGCCTCTTTCTCAATTATCCCTCCGACTCTGAAGCTTTTTCCACCTACGACAATCTTAGAACCGACTCTGAGTTTAAGGAATTCTGCAATGTTCTTTCCGACCAAACAACCCCTATTCGTCCCTTCCTCAAGCTTAAAAATGTCAGTATCGTCCATGCCGTAAATTGTGATGTAGGTTTTTCTGTCTTTATAAACAACGAAAGCCCTGTCCATCTTTACGGGATAGATTTTGTAAATATAGGGACATCTTCTGATCTTCTCAACTATCTTTTCGTCAATCGATTTATATCCGTGAGTATAATTGGGAGTTATTATAACCTCATTCGCAATATCCTTAAAATTCTCAAGAACGGTAGCTTTCAAACTCTCTCCGAAAATCCCGATGGAACTTATAGCCATCACACCAATTATTATCCCGATAATAGCGAGGATACTTCTAACCTTCGTCCTCTTCAAATTTCTCAAAGCCAATTCGATTAACATAGCCTACCATCTCTTATATTCAAAACTCTGTCAGCGTAAGATTTGAGAGATGGATTATGGGTAACTAATACAACTGTAACCCCCATATCTACATTAAACCTCTTTATTAAGTCCATCACCTGCTCTCCGCTCTTCGTATCAAGATTTCCCGTCGGTTCATCGCAAAGCAGAATTTTTGGATTGTTTGCCAAAGCTCTCGCAATTGCAACTTTCTGCTGCTCACCTCCACTAAGTTCATTCGGCTTTCTATCCTTTTTGCCATCCAATCCGACGAGAGCTAAAAGCTCCTCCGCTCTTTTCTCTCTCTTCTCTCTCGAAATACCCTTGAAGACCATAGGCAATTCAACATTCTCAATTATTGTCAGAGTTGGGATTAGGTAGTATTGCTGGAAAACGAATCCAATTGCATCTCTTCTCATCTCGGTGAGCTGTTTTTCGTTCATTAACGATGTGTCCATTCCGTCTATTAAAACCTTTCCTTTCGTCGGTTTATCTAAGCAGCCTATTAGATAGAGCAGTGTAGATTTCCCACTCCCGGATGGTCCCATTATCGCGACAAATTCCCCCTTTTCTATCCTCAAACTCACCCCGTTTAATGCTTGGACTTCGTAACTTCCGATTCTGTATATTTTGTGGACATCTATGAGCTCTATCATCTTCTCCTTTTCCATGCGAAGATTATTGCCACCGAAACTATAATGAGCGTTGCAAATGTTAAGTAATATGCGATCGGAGCTTTGCGTTCTCTTATAATATGCGTATAAGGTCTTAGATTTATTATCTTAGCATTCTCGAAAGTTTCTCCTATCTCGTTCGTCCATTTAGCTTTCAGAGTAACGTAATTTGCACTCTGAAGTGTGAATTCGAATGTATCGAAGTCCGATGGATCAAGCTTGTCTATGTAATAAGTTTTAGTCTGATTTCTCGTAATTGCATAGATCATTATGTTGTAAATCTTGCTTTTCCCGTTATTGCTTACATCTCCGGATAGAGTTAAGCCTTCCGTTCCGGGTTTTACCTCTATCCCACTAAACTGCAGGACTGTTTCGTTTATAACATTAACTTCCACCGTCTTCTCTTCACAGTATCTGTTGTTGAGTTCGTCAGCATAGCAAACTTCGAGTTTTATGCTCTTCATCCCGCTCTCCTTTGAGCTGAATAGAAACGTCGTTGTCCAGCTTTTCTTTGCCTCTATAATTGGACAGTGATCTTCACTTTTTAGCTCATCAGCCTTGACATCGATTGAAAATATCGTATCAGTCCTGGGA
>CAZVXC010000149.1:0-3315 GCA_964631435.1 uncultured archaeon
AGGATTTACTGAGTAAAATCCTTGAATTATACCAGATTTCCTTAAGTGATCTACCTTGCTGTAATATGTTTTTGTGATAGGCGTATTCCCGATTACAATTATCGGTATCTTTGACGCTTCGAGACCTGAAACTCGAATATTTATGCTTTTACCTATGGCCTTTAACATTGTATCTGACCTGAGCAGTCCGGGATTTCCTTGATGTGTGGTATAATCACCGATACACATTATTTCTCCTGTTAATGGATTGTATTCCCAGTTCCACACGATGGACATTTTAACCTCTACCAGCAAGAGGATATTTTCGTGTTTTTGTGTTCTTTGAGGTGTTTTAACGATGGCCACATCTGCAGGGGTGCGATCTCCTATTCCAATTTTTTCACAAACTACATTATGTATAGCGTAAGCATTAAATTTTTCGGGAATAGGTGTTAACAAATCTTTTACCCATTTTTCAGCCGATAAATGCGTTTCTGCTTTGAAGTGTAGTCTTTTTTCCTTTATAATTTTTAGGCCAGTATGCGAGATATTTTCCATCGTTTGTGATGTAAAACAATTGCTCTGGAGTAGCAATTTCTAAGGTTTTTCTAAAGAATTCGTATTCTTCGTTTTTGCTCCATAGTTTCGGTTTAATCATTTGTTTAACCTCCTGATGAAGCGGAGCTTACAAGATCTTGTTTAGACTCTTAATAATTGTTACGGATATAAAGGGGTCTTTGTAAATTATTCGGATGAAAGTTAGTCTTCGTTGGAGATCTTTTAGCAAAACTCGCAGAAACATTTATATTGAAATTCTTATCCATTAAAGATGGTGATGGTTATGGAGGAGATAAGGGAGATCGCTCAGAGGTTTGAGAGATACAGTGCGCATTCACACATAACCGGACTCGGACTGGATGAGAATCTTAAAGCTAAGGACATCGGCGGTGGTCTTGTAGGACAGAAAAAGGCGAGAGAGGCAGCGGGAATCATTGTTAGGATGATTAAAGAGGGTAAAATGGCTGGGAGGGGGATATTAATAGCTGGCCCTCCCGGAACTGGAAAAACTGCTATAGCTGTCGCTATAAGCAAAGAACTCGGAAAAGATATTCCATTCGTTCAGGTATCTGCGAGCGAATTTTACAGCAGTGAGATGAAGAAAACCGAAGCTCTGCTTCAAACAATGAGGAAGGCGATAGGTGTTAAGATAAGGGATAGAAGGAGAGTTCTTGAGGGTGAAGTTGTTGAAATAAACTATAACATGGTCCCGAACCCATACAATCCCACTCAGAAGATTCCCGAATCTGCTACCGTAACCCTCGCAACGAAAAAGGAGAAAAAGACGTTCAGCGTCGGGAGTAGAATTGCTCTGCAATTCATATACAACGGGATAGACAAGGGAGATGTAATTATAATCGATAAGGAGACTGGAAGGGTTAGCAAGGTTGGAAGAGCTAAGGAAGGAAAAAGATACGACATTGAAGAGGAGGTTCTCGTAGAGAGACCGGATGGATACATCGAGAAGGATAAGGAGTTCACATACGTCGTAACACTGCATGACCTCGATGAAGCAAGAGCAAGGAGGACGACGATATTCAGCCTGTTCACATCGGAGTCGAGGGAGATAGATAACGAGATAAGGCAGGCTGTTGATGAGCAAGTTAAAGAATGGATTGAAGAGGGGACAGCAGAGCTAATCCCCGGAGTCCTATTCATAGATGAGACTCATCTAATGGACATCGAGCTTTTCGCATTCATGAACAGAGCTATGGAATCCGAAATGGCACCTATAATAATCTTAGCATCTAACAGGGGATTCGCAAAGATAAGAGGAACTGACGTTGTCGCACCACACGGCATCCCGCTCGATCTGCTTGACAGATTGCTTATAATAACTACAGAGCCGTATTCTGAGGATGAAATAAGGAGAATAATTGAGACGAGAGCGGCTGAGATGGGGTTGCTTCTGGATGAAAAGGCATTAGAGAAGCTAACCAAAATCGGACATGAAAATAGCATGAGATATGCGATTCAGCTTCTGGCACCTGCAAGCGAGCTTGCGAAGATAAGAAACGGAAGCAAGATAGAGGTAGAGGACGTTGAAAGGGCATCCCAGTTATTCGTTGATGTGAACAAAAGCTCAACATATCTGAAAGACTGGGAGGAAAAAATGATTACCTAACCTAAAAATTTAAATTTATTCTTACGCATTGCTATTTGTGAACATACGAATACTTGCTACATCGCTCATATACATACTGTTAGTCATCCTATTTTCATTCGCACTCGCATTTCCCGGATTCGGTGTTCTGCTTTTCCCTCAACCGTTCTTAGACGTCTGGATAGGGAGATGGACGATGGCTTATGCGATAAACTTCAAACTGATCCCATGGGCGTCGTATGTCATCGCAATCCACCTCATTTACTATCACCTCGCAGATGACAATGATAGAGCGGCATTGGCTGGTGGAGTAATATTTTTCACGATATGCATTTTGCTAACGCTCTTTACGAGTTTTGTTAGCGTTGAATTGAGAATTCGGGTGCCCGAGTATATAGAAAGCTACACTATCCCATACTTAGCCACAGCAGCCTTTGCAAATGCCTCCATAGAATTTTTAGCTTACAAACTGCCATCTTATTTCAAAAAAAGATAAGGCAGTATATAATATCATCCATAAAACCTCTCTCTAAGCTTCAAAGCAACGTTAACCAAGCTTATGAGAATTGGGACTTCGAGTAATGGCCCTATAACGGTTGCAAAAGCCTGATTGCTGTATATTCCCCATATCGCAACTGAAACCGCTATAGCTAATTCGAAATTATTGCTCGCTGCTGTAAACGCTTCTGCGGTATTCTGAGGATAATCGAATCCGAGCTTGTAGCCTACGAAGAATGTTGCGAACCACATTACGATGAAGTAGAGTGTAAGTGGCACAGCTATTCTGAAAACGTGATATGGCAATTCAACTATGGATTCTCCCTTGAATGAGAACATCACTACGATCGTGAAAAGCAAAGCTATCGGAGTAATGATGCTGATTTTAGGTGCTAAAACTTTTTCGAACCACACTCTGCCTTTAATTTTAAAGCTGCCATATCTCGTTACAACTCCGGCAATGAACGGGATTCCGAGATAAATGAAGACGGCTTTCGCAACTTCACCTATAGATATGCTGACATCTATTCCCTCAGCAATCCCAAGCCAACCGAGCATCACGTTTATGAAAATATAGATGTAGATCGAGTATAATAAAACCTGAAAGATCGTGTTAAAGGCTACAAGTCCAACGCACAGCTCTCTATCACCCTCGGCAAGTTCGTTCCATACTATAA
>CAZVXC010000150.1:0-3268 GCA_964631435.1 uncultured archaeon
GAGATGGAATAAAGCTGAAAACAGCTGGTAATAGCAAATAGACCGTTATAACGAGAGAAACTACGATCGAAATGAACGATAGTTCTTTGTAGCTTCTCGAAATGAAAACTATGAAAGCATCGATCGAAATCATCAATAGACCTATTGAAAGGGTGATAAGGATTATAGCCGGATTTTTGAAGAGTATAGCAATTAAAAGGGAGAAAATGATCGTCAGAAGGATATAAGGTAGCAGTTTTCCCGCAAAATACCTCCAATCAGGTATCGCTGTCAGAATTACCTCAATTCTTCCTCTTAGCTTATCCTCCATGAAAGATGAAGAGAATATTTGGGAGATGAAATAGAAAGGCAAAAGCACGGCGAAAGCGTAAACTATCTTCTCAAATAAAATCGGAGGCTTAAGTTCCTCTGGTAGAATATATCCCTCCTTTTCTGCAACCCCTTTTGGTCGAGCGGTTACATGGGTGGTTATACGAGCTGTTACGGTAGCTTTCTTAGTTATGCTTTTCTCTTTACTTGCTTTCTTTTCAACTTTTTTCACCATAACTTTTTCAACTGTCTTTGCGGGCAAATGCTTAGTCTGTTTCATCTGTTTCTTTAGATTAGAAATCTTTACTGGCTTTGTTGGGATTTCGTGAACTTTAACGAGGACTGGAAAAGCGTTTTCACCGTATCTCTTGTAAAGCAACGTATCGTATTCTCTCCGAATAATTTCTCTCAGCTTATCGAATGCCGAATACGATTTTGCCGTATCCTTTACAAAGACTATGTTGCCACTAACATAAACATCCGGGTTTTTCGTTACGGTAAATCCATCTATAGGAATGTTGGCTGAATATATGCTATTGAAGTTCAATGAAGTTAAGCTAATTGCGAGTGGAATTGAGATGAGCAAGCAGACCAGGACGATTATAGGAATAGATTTCGATCTCCTCTTTAGCTCAATCTTCGCGATCTCAAGCATTGAAAATATATACCGCTTAAATTAAATTTACTTTGTGCTTTCGGTCAGAGAACTCGTTAAGCTCTATGGCGGATTTGCGGCGTTAAAAGGCATAAGTTTTGATGTTAAAAGGGGTAAAATTCTCGGACTAATCGGGGAGAACGGTGCAGGCAAGACAACGACTATAAAAATCCTTGTAGGATTGATAACACCCACATCTGGTAGCGTTAGCTACGATGGCATCGATTTTTTCAGCAATAAAGAGAAGATAAAAAGGAGAATAGGTTACGTCCCTGAGACTGACTCTCTATACGATTATATGAACGCTCAGGAATATCTGGAATTCTTCGCATCTCTCTACAACATAAAAGCGGATCTCGGAATAATGAATAGGCTTAGAATTCCGAATAAATTGATAGGTGAGATGTCAAAAGGTATGAGGCGGAAGCTCACGATCGTCCGATCTCTCATACACAATCCGGATTATCTAATATACGATGAGCCTTTCAGCGGCTTAGATCCGATGACATCTCTCTCGATAGCCGATTTCCTCAAAGAGCTTCGAGATAAGGCCGTGATAATTTCCGCCCATAATCTTCACTACATCGAATATGTATGCGATAAAGTTGCGATCATGAAAGAGGGAAGGATCATTCATGAATGCGATGTTGAGGAGATAAGAGGTCTCAAGACATACGTAGTAAAAACGGAGAATGATGTAATCAGAACGAACGATATCGATGAGCTTCTCGAAATTCTGAGGAGTGAAAAGGTTTTAAGCGTTGACGTTGATACGAAAAGGCTCGAAGATCTGTATTTCGAGTTAATGAAAAGGTAGCGCAAAAGTTATATTCAAAAATATCCCCATTTTCTTAGGGGTCGTGGCGTAGCCAGGAAGCGCGGCGGGCTCCAGCGGTGTGATGATTGATGGGTCTGCTGAGCGGTGATGATCCGCTGGAGTGCTGACCCGGGGAGACCCGCCAGTCGTGGGTTCAAATCCCACCGGCCCCATTTCCTCAGAAATTTTTTTAGTCTCATGGGGTTTTGACAGGCTTGTTGTAGTAATAGCAACCTCTAAGATGTGTTTTTCCTGCTGAGTAATAACCTCATTTCACGATTTTCTTAATAACTGGTTTTAACTTTTCGTTGCTTGCAACTTGCGAGAGCGAGGGGATACAGCAAGAGGAGGGTAATTACTTATCGCATCCTTAAATTGCACGCATTGCTGCACCGAATTAAAAGACATACTTTAGCAATTGATTTAAACATCAGAAAATCACAATCTCTCATGGAAACGATATATTCTTGGGAGATGGCTGCGTTAGACATTAATTGCGAATATTTCGGTCTCTCACGAATTCAGCTGATGGAAAATGCCGGAAGGAGCGTTGCCGAAGAGATAATTAAGAGGTTTGATGGTGGAAATGTAACCGTATTTGTCGGGAGCGGAAATAACGGTGGAGATGGGCTTGTAGCTGCGAGATTTCTCAAAAATTTTGATGTCAAAGTAGTCATAGCCAAGGATGTCAGAAGCGAGCTTGCTTTAAGAAATCTGAAAATTTTGGAGAAAGCAGGGTTCGAAATCTTGAAATGGGATGATTATAAGGGTGGCGGAGAGGATATCATAATCGATGCTTTACTCGGAACTGGGGTTAAAGGAAGATTGAGAAAGCCGTATGATGAGATAATAGATTATATAAATTCATCAGATGCCTTCGTTGTTTCAGTTGACCTTCCGAGCGGCTTAGACGGAGATAGCGGTGAGTTTGATAAAGCCGTTAAAGCTGATCTGACAGTAACTTTTCACAAAGCAAAACCGGGATTGATAAGGAGGAAAGAGCTAATTGGCGAGGTTGTAATCGCAGACATCGGAATTCCAAAGCAGTTCGAGATGCTAAGCGGTCCCGGAGACTTCAAAGCTGTTTATAAAAGGAAAGAGGATGCACACAAAGGTGAACATGGAAAAGTCCTTGTTATTGGTGGCTCCCCTTACGTCGGCGCCCCTTTTCTCGCTGCAAAAGCAGCCTATGCTGCGGGAGCGGATTTGGTAACAATTGCAGTTCCAGAGAGTATATACGACTTTGTTGCAAGCTTCTCTCCGGAGATTATACCTATCAAGCTTAAAGGAGAGGAGATAGATGAAGATAACATCGATGAAATAATTGAGCTTACAAAAAGGCATGATGTTGTCGTTTTTGGAATGGGGACTGTTGA
The DNA here is from genome assembly GCA_964631435.1 of uncultured archaeon. GTDB lineage: Archaea > Halobacteriota > Archaeoglobi > Archaeoglobales > Archaeoglobaceae > Geoglobus. Next base: position 3,158 of record CAZVXC010000150.1, read on the forward strand.
TAAAGGTGAGATTGCTGAAGAAATCTCTAAGCATGCGAAAAAGATCGTTCTCGACGCTGGGGGGATAGCTGGAGAAGTCCATTGTAAAGCCATACTAACCCCCCATAAAGG
>CAZVXC010000151.1:0-2191 GCA_964631435.1 uncultured archaeon
AAATAAAAAAGAACAAAAAATTAAAGTATGAATTAAAATTAAAGCTCTTCAAATCTGTCTTTAAGCTTATCCATAACCTTCGGCAACGTTGTGTATTCCATATCCTCCATAGGTAATCTGTGCGGCTCGAAGGGGCCGTGTCTCCTTATGTAATCCGTAACTTCCATCGCTTTTTGCCTTGTGTAATCGAATGCCGGATCGTCGAACATATCAACAGGTCCGATCAATTTCCCATCGGAAATCTGGAATCCTGCGGCAACACATCTTGGCGGCCCATCGAAGCGAGTGCATTTCGCATATTTGAATGGAACTGGCATTATAGGACCATTGTGGCTTCCTCTCATCCACCCGCTGACGAGATGCGGAAATGCAAATGGCTCCAACACTTCTCCAACCGCCGGCAGACCGCTTTGAGCTCTGACAAGTGCAACGGGATCATCTTTCCCTACATATTCTCCGGCAATTTGATAGAGCTTTTCTGTGCTTATGACAGCCACTGGTTCATCTTCTGGAAGCTTTCCACCCGGCTTCGGATAGACTCTCTTTATAACAAACCTCGATTTCGCTCCTATCAATGCAAGAATATCGTAAAGCTCTTCTGGAGCATTCATCATAACCCTCTTATGCTCGTATATATCCCAGATCTCGAAGACGAATCCGTTGTGCAGAGAAGGATCGATTACTAAGCCCGCTGTGTTGAATGGGTCTGCGAAGATTCTGAATATCGGTAGGTTAAATGCACCCGGCTCAGTTTTATCCATCATGAAAGCGATCAAAGGCTCCGCTTTCCTCTCCGTAAATTCCATCTCAGCAACGCCCGGCCCCATGCCTCTGACGTTTCCGCTGAATGCATCTTTCAGCAAATCCTGCCCCGCACCGTAAAGCTTCATCTCCTTAGCAACCTTCGTCGCCTCTTCAAATGTCTCCCAAGCCAATCTGTGTATTTCCTCGTTGTCAACACCTTTTCTGTGCGTCATTAATAGCTGCAAATCATCTCCCGCTCTCAAAACCCTAAAATCGATTATTAACCCGCTATCTTTCGCTTCCGCAAGACATTTCTCCGCAACTTCAACGAGTTCGTCAGCAACGCTTACATGTCCCGGCAAGCCGCCGACGTCTGCCTTTATAAGGCTAACTGTTATTTTGCTCATATTTATCTATTCGTTTTCGGTGTTTTTTAAATTTTTCAAGCATCAGGTTAAGCTTATATATTGATAAGTGTAATCATTAGCATAAAAGGGGATGCGATATGTTAGAAAGGTGTCCAGTAGGTATTCCGGGATTTGATGAGCTTTGCGGAGGAGGTCTAATAAGGGACAGATGCTACCTCATATCAGGACCAGCAGGAAGCGGAAAGACGATCTTTGCTATGCAATACTTATACAACGGTGCGTTAAATTACAACGAACCCGGAATCTTTATAGCAACTGAAGAGAGACCGCAGAATTTAAGAGAGAACTTTTCAGTATTCGGATGGGATATCGAGAAGCTTGAAGACGAGAATCTTCTTGCGATAATAGATGCTACATCGGCAAAAGTCGGATTACCGAGTGATGAGAGGTTCGTTGATACGAGACCGTTCGATACGAGAAGCATAATCGATAATATTCTTACGGTTCAAGATGAAATAAGAGCTTTAAGAGCAGCTTTAGATTCGACAACGTCAATAGGCTTCGCGATAGATGACGTTGCAAAATTCAGAGTTGAATTGCTTAAGATAGCGACAACTCTCGAAGTCTTAGGTTTGACGACGATTATGACTGCAGAAGTAATTGAGAGCGGGCAGATATCGAGGTTCGGAGTCGAGAACTTCGTTACGGACGGAACGATCGTGCTTTACTATACGAGGATAGAGAATACGAGAATAAGGAGTCTTGAGATTTACAAGATGAGAGGGACGGAGCATAGCAAGAAGATTCATCCATACGAGATAACTAAGGAGGGGATAATCGTTCATTCGAGGGAGGAGATGTTTTAATCTCAGCCCATTTATCTTCACTCTCGTAAACCCTAACTTTTACTACGTTCAAGCCCTTATTTAGCAATCTCTTGTAAATTTCGAGACATATATTCTCAGACGTTGGAATCTCTATGATTTCGTTTAAGATATTATGATCGAAATCTTTCAGAACATCTCTCAGCTCTCTCTTCAAATCAAAAAAATCTACGACCATACCACTCTCATTGACTT
>CAZVXC010000151.1:2201-3201 GCA_964631435.1 uncultured archaeon
CTTCCCGCATTTTTCATGTCCCGGAATGAAGTGGGCTGAACTGAATTTTTCGCTGACGCCTACGATCATCTTCATTATTTCACCCCTAAATACTTGTGAATTTGGGGAATTACTCTTGCATCGCTGAATTTAAGAATTTCCTTCTGAAGCTCCAAGATGCTATCGCTAAAGCTTCCGAAAACAGGTTGAAGGACGAAGCATCTGACGTAATCCTTTATATCTTCAGCTGATGACAAAACAGCATTTAAATCGAACTTCGGCGGCAAAACTATCTTGCAAAAGGTAATTCTTCTCTTTGTATCCCTAAGCACCTTAAAGCATCTGGCGATTCTATCATATATCTCATCGAAATTGCTTATAACCTCTCTGATCTTCAAATCTCCTGCAACTATGTCGAAGAATTTCAGCTTCTTCGCCTTCTCAGGAATTGTCATGTTCGTTTCGAGATAAAACCTCTTAGTCTTCTTAATCTCCGCAATAAAATCTGCGTAAAGCAGAGGCTCGCCACCGGTAAATGATACCGAATGAATGTTTTCGGCATCATCTATAACTCTCTGGACGTAGCTTACATCCACTGGGTTCCTTTTAATTTCGTTGGTAACGTAATTAACGCAATCCTCGTTGTATTCAGTATCGCAGTAATAGCATGATAGATTGCATCCGTAAAATCTGATGAAAAGCTGTCTAACACCGCAGAATATTCCCTCGCCCTGAATCGATTGAAATATCTCACTGATCTTCGCTTTCATACTTCATTCTCTCGTATATCTCAATTGCTTTTTCCCATTCTTCATCGCTTAATGCAGGGTCCTTAGCGTTATTCAGCAAAAAAGCTTCAGTTCTTTCTAAGCACGTCCCGCAACTCAGGCATGGACGCTCTTTTCCTTCGTAGCAGCTCCAAGTGTATTCGTATGGAACGTTAAGCTCCAAGCCCAGCTTAACTATATCAGCCTTAGTTAAATCCACAAAAGGAGCTTTAACTTCAACGGGTGTCCAGAGA
>CAZVXC010000152.1:0-3074 GCA_964631435.1 uncultured archaeon
GCTGATAGGTGGTTTGTTCGGTAGAATTGTTTGAGTAATGGCGTAGTAGGCCTTAATGAAAAAAGGTATAAAGATAATAACAAGTTCTACATATCTTCAAACCACCTTATAGCCCCCTGATGAAAAGAGAATTAGAAAGAAACTGAATCATGCTTTGAATAACATTAGAGCAATCGATATACAAAAAAAGAATTATGAAAACTCTCAATTCAAAGATTATTCAAGTCTCTTAAGATGTTTCATCTTTAACATCTCAACAACCTTCTTTTTCTTTTCTAAAGCTTTCTCAAAAGCTTTATCGACTTTCTTTTTCATCTCTTCGAAATCTCTCGGCATCTCTTCTCCAATAAGCTTCTTTATCGGGGTATATGCGGATTCCCTGAATCTCGGCTGAAGCCTCTTGATCTCCCCATTTTCAACGGCATACGCCCAGTCTCCTCTCTCAACCCAGCCTACGATGTCAGCATTAACGCCTACGCTTCGAATAACTCTTATTATCTCTTCAGCATACTTTTCGGGGCATATTATCATTAGAGAATCTATAGAAACTCCCATGAAATCTATTTCGAGGTTTTCAAGCATATTTAGAACTTTTCTGTTTATCAAATCCCTTATCTTCTCTATCTCGAAATATAACGCTGTTCCTGATGTCTTTGAAATCTCCTCAGCATCCCCTCTTATGCCGCCGTTCGTTACATCCGACATCGCATGAATATTTTTCACTAATCCAGAATCTATAACGCTGTTGGCGGCGAATATGAAATCCAAGTTTATAGTTTCCTCAACAACCTCATGCAGTCCGTAGTAAATAGCTGTTGTCGCAATCGTCCCTCCTCCTGCTCCTTCGGTCAATATTATGACATCTCCAACCTTAGCATTCTTTCTCGGAGTTATGTAATCAGAAACACCAACGCAACCCACCGCACCACTCATTCTCTCTCCAATCACCATATCTCCTCCGATTCTCAGCGTTGATCCGGCTACAAGCGGAACTCTTGTAACTTCCCTCACATCCGCTATTCCTTCCAGATGTTCGAATATCTTTTAAACATCTCCATCATCAGCTACGTGTATGTCCGAAAAGAGTGCTATCGGCTTCGCACCCATAACGTAAACATCTCTCATTGCAGCTCTCGTAACATGGAATCCGGCTATGAATGGAAATTCGCTTAAGCGTGAGTGAATCCCATCTATTGCAACTGAGATGTAAAAGCCGTTGTGCTTAACGACGCCCGCATCATCTAAGTCTCTTGAGCTGATAACAGCATCTCCGCACATCTCAGCAATCTTAGAGTGAACGTAAAAATCTCCCGTTCCTCTGCTTCCAACTCCGAATTTTCCCATTGTAACTCCGGACTTGTAATAATCCAAGAGGTAATTCGTTTTCGAATAAGCGTTCTTTACTTCAACTATAACAGCTTCCGCCAGCTTTAATGCGAAGTCTCTTGTAGTATCTTTAACCTCCATAATCCTTTCTGCAAGCTTTTCCTTGAGATTTTCATCATTTATATGCCTCCTTGCGTAGCCTTCTATATCCATTCTTTCACCTCTGAAGTATTATCAATCCGGCAACAATTAAAACTGTTCCGAGAAAAACCTTTTGATAATCAAAGCCTTCCTTTAATATAAGTGCAGAGAATATTATCGAGAACAGCGGGTAAATCGATGTTAGCGGAATCGTCCTTGCAACGCCTATTTTTTGTAGAGCGATGAAGTAAACTATCATCGCCCAACCGCCAGCTATAGAGCCAGATATCAGAAGGATGGCCACATTCTTCGGCTCTATCTCGCCTTTCAAGCCGCCAACTATTGAAATAACTATTACCATTGCCGCTAAGCTGCCTATCGCTCTGAAGAAATTCGCAGAGTATATCGACATGTTGGCGACACCGATCTTATCGAGTATCGGAACGAAGCCCCACATGACTGCCGCTATTAAAGCGAATATCTCTCCCATCATTTTCTTCTCCTCCTAAACTCAAACATAAATATGCTTGCGGCATTAGATAAATTTAAGCTATCTATTTTCCCGTATGATCTTATCGTTGCAATTTCATCGCATAACTTAACAACAGGCTTGGATATCCCTTTATCTTCGCCACCTACCACGATTATCAAAGGAGGTTCGAGGGAAACGTCGCTTATATCCTTACCGCCAAGCTCAGCTCCTACAACGTAGAATCCCATTTTTTTAAGCGATCTTAACGTATTTGCAAGGTTCGAAACTCTCGCTATGAATGTATGTAATGCTGCACCCGCTGAAGCTTTAACGACTGTCTCATTCACCTGAGCGCATCTCCTCTTAGCTATTATAACACCACTACTGCCAAAAAATTCTGCCGCTCTTATGACAGCTCCAAGATTTTGAGGGTCTTGAACAGAATCGAGCAAAAGCAGGAATGATCCCTCTTTTATCGCCTTCTCAGCCAGAAATTCGACGTCAAAGTATCTTATCGGGGATACATCAGCTTCAATTTTGCTCTCAACTTTTTTGAAAACTATCGGGATTCCGAGCTTCTTCGCCTGAGCAATTATCTCTCTTACCCTCTTAGACCTTGCATCGCTATCAACGTAAATTTTGTTAACTTTTCCGGCTTTTATAGCTTCGGATACGCTGTTTATCCCTTTGACTCTCATAGACGAATTATAATCGTGGTTTTAATATCTTATTCTCGTTAGCAAATAGAGTATGGATGCCGTGTATATCGAGTAGAATCCCAGTATTTCTGCAAGTTTTTGAGGTTTGAATGTGAATGAGAGTGCCATAAATAATATGAGACATGATGCTATTAGCATAGCTTCATAATCACCACTTCTCAAAAATGAATTTTTCCTCGAAATTCCGGTTATGGCAAAGGTCTGGGAGAGGAAAAATGCTGATAGTATGATTAAATATAGCGATAGATTTGCTACGGGGATGGCTGCTATAGCTACAAATATCCATGCAAGCAAAATCTTCTTTTCGAAAAAGATCGCATCTGTTTCGGGGTCTGAGAGGTATCCATTTCTTATGCAATCTACGGTTACAAAATACAGTGCGGAAGAGGCAATTAGGAAATAGATTAAGTCTGAGA
>CAZVXC010000153.1:0-3073 GCA_964631435.1 uncultured archaeon
TCTTATCTTGAGATGTTGAGCGATGTGGCTGATAATAGCTGAGAAAGATAATGCGGCGAAGCGAATAGCGGAAATACTGTTTAAAGATGTGAAAACGAAGAAAATTCATAATGTGAACGTTTATTTTTCAAAAAACTCGGCAGTCATAGGTCTGAAGGGGCATATAGTTGAAATCGATTTTCCTGAGGAGTATAACAACTGGAGCAAAGTCCCGCTCAAATCTCTGCTAAGAGCTGAGATAATAAGGAAGGTTAAAGAAGGTAATATAGTGAAGGCTCTTCAAAGCTTATCAAAGAAGGCGACGCATGTAACGATAGCAACCGATTACGATAGAGAGGGCGAACTCATCGGTCTTGAGGCTCTTAAGATAATAAGAAAGACGAACCCGGAGATCAAGTTTGATAGAGCGAAGTATTCTGCGATAACAGAAGCTGAGATAAAGAAGGCTTTTTCGAAGAGGTCTAAACTTAATCTTAATTTGGCGAAAGCAGCTGAGACGAGGCAGATCATAGATCTGATGTGGGGAGCTATATTGACGAGGTTGCTATCCATATCTTCCGGCAGGATGGGGAGGGATTTCTTGAGCGTTGGAAGAGTTCAGACCCCGACTCTGAGATTTATAGTTGAGAGAGAAAAAGAGATCAGAGATTTTGTCTCGAAGCCTTACTGGGAGATAATGGCATTGTTCGGGGATGAAAGGGTTGAAGCTAAGCATGTTAAGCGATTCTGGAGCGTAGAAGAGGCAAAAGAAGTCTATGGAAGATTGGGCGAGTATGGTGTTGTCGTGGATTTCAGAGAGAAAGAGGTTATCGAAAGGAAACCGGTTCCGTTTAATACAACGGAATTTCTAAGAGAGGCATCGAAATTTATGCTCCCGGATAGAGCGATGAGCATAGCTGAGAATCTATACATGAACGGCTATATATCCTATCCGAGAACTGATAACACAGTTTATCCGAGATCGATTGATTTGCGCTCAATTGTAAATCAATTTCTCGATTCAGAATTTCGTAGAGAAGCTGAGATTGCGTTAAGTGATATGAATCCATCAAGGGGAAAGAAGGAAAGCAAGGATCATCCACCTATATATCCCGTAAGCGTTGCGAAGAGAGAAGAGCTTAAAAAAGATGAATGGAAGATATATGAGCTTATAGTTCGAAGATTTCTGGCAACCTTAGCGCCAAATGCTATCTGGGTTACGAGAGCTGTGGAAATTGTAGCGAATGGCGAGAAGTTTAGAGCTATCGGTAAGAAAATCGTTAAAAGAGGTTGGAGGGAAATCTACATTTACGGTAAAATTGAAGAGAAGCATATACCGAAGCTGGAGGTAAATCAGAAGTTAAGGCTTCTTTCGAAGAAGATCATTGAAAAGAAGACCAAGCCGCCATCGAGATTCTCGGCGAGTTCGATAATAAAGCTGATGGAGAAATTCAACCTCGGCACAAAATCGACGAGGCATGAGATTCTGAAAAAGCTATATTCGAGGAACTACATCAGAGGGAATCCGATAAAGCCGAGCGAGATAGGTTTTGCTGTGATAGATGCTCTTAAAAAAGAGGCTGAGCTTATAACTCTGCCAGACATGACATCGAAGCTCGAAAGAGAGATGGATATGATCGAAGAAGGCAAGATAGAGCAGAAAGATGTTATCGAAGATAGCGTAAGGTTTCTGGATGAGATTCTCGAAAACGTAGATGTTAACGAGCTATCGAGGATTTTGAAGGAAGGAATAAAGAGGGATAAGATCGTAGGCAAATGTCCGGAATGCGGTGGGGAGTTGGTTATAAAGAGAGCGAAGGGTAGATTCGTTGGATGCTCGAATTATCCTGAGTGCAAATACACATTGCCTCTGCCTCAAAAGGGGAGGCTGAGCGTTACGGCGAAGAAATGCGATAAGCATGAGATGGAGATATTGAAAGTTATCATGAAAAACGGAAATTCTTGGACTTTTTGTCCGAGATGCTTTGTTGAAAAATCTAATCGTTGAGGCATAGCATATGTCTCATTTTCTCCTTCTTCGTTTTTAAATAGGAGAAATTCACTCTATTGGGTTCGACTTCGATAGGCTCTCTAACGACATCAAAACCGTAAGCTTTCAGCTCTTCAATTTTTTCCGGGTTGTTCGTCATTAATCTGACTTTCTTGACGCCCAAATCCATTAAAATCTGAGCAGCTATTCCGTAGCTTCGCATATCCGGAGGGAAGCCGAGTTCGATGTTAGCTTCAACAGTATCCTTCCCCTCTTCTTGTAATTTGTATGCCATGAGCTTATTTATCAAACCTATTCCTCTACCCTCATGACCTTTCATGTAGATGAGAATGCCTTTGTTCTCTTTATCTATCTTTTTCAAAGCTTTTTCAAGCTGTTCTCCACAGTCGCAGCGTAAGGAATGAAAGACATCTCCCGTTAAGCATTCAGAATGAATTCTTACGGGTATTTCATCGAGGTTTTCCCCTCTAACCAAAGCAACTATCTCACCGAGCGGTGTTTGATAGCCTATAGCTTTGAAAGTTCCGTAGAACTTCGTGGGCAGCGTAGCCTCAACGACTCTTTTAACAAATTTCTCCTCTTTCAACCTCTTAGAAAGAATTTCGTTTATCGAAAGAAATTCAAAACCGTTTTTCTCAGCGAAATCTCTCGCATAATCTAAATCTGCGAATTCTCCTTCGACATTCATCAGGTATCCGTAAATTGCGAGGGGCTTTAACCCTTTCATTCTCGAAAAGTCTATTGCAGCTTCACCGAAAAAAGGTCTTTCGAGAACGCCACCTTCTTTCGCCTCTTCAACAAATATGTTTCCCGGATAAACGATCTCCGATAATTTAAGCTCTTTACTTACGAGTTTTTTTATGAATTCGGCTTTTTTTGACGCACTCCCGTCATCGCTGTGATCTATCGGGATGTATCTTCCATCGAAGAACTTGAAATTGTTGAGATTCAGAGATACAATCTCCCTCCACGGCATCGCAAGTCTTAGCCTATCACAATTCTTCATTATTATGTTTATCTTTTCAGAATCGACAATTTCAGCCGGAAAGGTTACGATTGCTCTTCTGTTATCATGTATTATGC
>CAZVXC010000154.1:0-3059 GCA_964631435.1 uncultured archaeon
GAAGAAGAGGATGAATATCTTATCAAATATCTCCTCGAAATCCTCGGAAGTAATATCCCCTCTATCGTATTTCTCCCATAGGGATTTCAGTTTCTCTCTGATTTGCATATTTCTCAATATTAACTCGAAAGATTCTTTCGGAAGTTTTTGGAATATTCCAAGAAGTTCTTCTCGCATAATTACCTAAGCAAATTAATCTCTTTAAATATTTCGCTAAACAATTTCTAAGTCTATTTCGTTTCCGCTTGCATCATAGATTTTGAAGCAGTCTTTGCAGTATGGATAATATATTATGATGTGAACTCTTCCGTGAGATGCGAAGGTTGAGAGGTCTTGGGCAGATGGTTTGAACGATGGAGTCGGATGGCTGTGTGCAGTTCCATATATCCGCATTCCAATCGGGAGCAGTGAGAAGTTGAAGCTTGCAAAATTTTCGCCTTGCTGAAATGGTATGTATATGAACTCCTCTATTACTTTATTCCTGCCAGTGAGAAATGCGAAGAATTCGAGCGGATGATTTTGCTTAGCTATCTCTATTAATGCATCAATCAATTCTCTTCTGATCTTCATACATTTCATCTATAACCTCTAAGAATTTAGAATTTTCCTCAGGTCTTCCTACAGTTACTCTGAAATGATAGCCTTCAAGTCCAAGTAGTCCGCTTACGTCTCTAACGAGTATTCCTCTGCTTATCAGCATTTCAACGAGGTTCTCTATGTCGTGTTTGACAAGCAGGAAGTTTGCGTTGCTGTCATAGACGTAGAATTTCTTGCTGAGAGACTTCATCAACCTCTTACGCTCTCTCAGAATTATCTTGGCTATCTTTTTGTAGTAATGCAAGCTATTCAACGCTGCAATGGCGGCGTTATATGCCAGAATTGAAATGCTGAAAGGATTTCTTATCTTTTCCAACGCCTTAACTATTTTTTCATCCGCAATAGCATACCCGATCCTTAATCCTGCGAGGCCGAAGAATTTTGAAAAGCTCCTTACGATTATCAGATTATCGTAGCTCTCCAAAAGTTTTAAAGCCGTTCTTCCTTCGAAATCTGCGTATGCTTCATCTACAACAACGTAATCGAAATTCTCGGCGAAATCCTTAATGACATCATTGCTTATACAATTCCCCGTAGGGTTATTAGGAGAGCATAGGAACGCAAGCTTCCCATTCGCATCGCATTCGTCTATTTTATAGCTTTCGTAAACCTTCGTTAATATATTTGCCTCTTTCAGCATCGAAAATAGGATATACATGCTGTATGATGGCAGTGGGATAAAGACTGTGTCGAATGGTTCGAGAACGATTTCCGCAACTAACCTGAGTATATCCGACGCACCTGTTGAGATTGAAACATTCGAAACATCTACATCAACGTAGTCAGCGATCTTCTCCTTCAATTTTACGTAATAAGGGGAAGGATATCTGTTGATGTTCAACAAATTATCTTTTATAGCTTCTATAACCTCCTCTGATGGAGGGAACGGATTTTCGTTTGATGCGAGCTGAATAACCTCTCTATCGTAATCCTCCGGAAACGGGCCGGGATCGTATTCGTTTATGAACTCGATAACCCTTCGCATAAATTGCATTGAACTCGGAAAATTTAACATTATCTGAGGATGCTGCTCAGACTTAACAACTCACTTCTCTTGACGTAATCGCTGAGGGGATGAATGAGCAAATCTTTCAGGAATTCTAAAGCGGATGCTAAGCTATCAAATTCTCCAACTCTTTTTTCCAACGCTTTTTTCACACCAACCCTTATTTGCCACGAGCCTATCGGGATGTAGTAGTCTTGAGTTATCTCCCTAAAAACTATCGTCCTCGCTTGCCTCCTTCTCTCTTTCAAAAACTCCAAAACGCTTAGCCTTGCGGAATAATATGCTCCTGAAGTTTCCTTAGCATATCCCCTCTTCTTGAACAATTCGTAATCTCTTAAGACTCCGCTGAAACCAAAAATGGAGTTCGGAAGCCATACTTCTAAGAGTTCGAAAGAGTAGCTATTTGGCATCATCAAGATAACGTATCTGTTCCCTACGAATTCTGAAAAATAAATTTCAAATCGGTCTATCCAATCGTATTCTACGATTTCTCTCTTTATTTGCTCTCCGATTGTGTCTTCGACCGCTGTAATACTCCATCTCGTCGGAACGATCTTCTTGTTGATTCCGAGAAGGCCGGAAGAGAACAGTCTGATTATGTAATATTCCTCGAAGCCTTTTTCGTATAGAGCTAATATGCTATCTTTCGCTCCAATCTCATCGCTCACAACTTTTTCAACAAAATTGGGAATCTTCGGATTCTCAGACAGTATTAACTTCTCAAGTTCCGCACTCGGATTCACGATTGGAGAAACGTCATCCAATTTGATCCTGATTCTCGGTTTCCTCCTTAAAATCATCTCAGCATCAACTGGCTTAATTGACATCGCTAATTCATCAAAATCAACATCTGATTTCACGTGAACCTTTTTCTCACCCATTACAAGCGTCAATCGCAGCTTTACAGCTTCATCGAGCGTTACATCGTGCCATTTTAATGGATCACTTAGCTTTGAAGCATCTGAATCAGTGAGAGGGACGAGCGGTGAGAAAGTTACGTAAGGATATCCTCTGCTTCCTACAAAGATAGCTGGCGGAGACGATCCGAATATTTCTTTGTCAAATCTCACAGAGCTGTAAATTGACTTAAATAAGCTTAATTTCCTGAGTATCGGGCAGAACCGCTTTCCGCACAGCAGCTTATATCCCTTGCAGATTGCACATCTGTTCATATATGGCTCATATTTTGTCATGCTTATATTTAGATTCTTTGCATTGCAAAATTCCAAGTTTTAGTTCATCTGTCTTTAGGATCATTAATCCAAGGATTCTTGTTAATCTCTCTGAAGGTTCGATTAAAAAGGTTTTGAGCAATTAAGAATTGAATTGGAGGCTTTAGCCCTCCAAGATTTTACCTTCCAAATAGATGTTTAAAAAATGGATGCCCGGACCCGGAATACTGAATTCTGGTTCAGTTCCCTGATGACTTTCAGAATGGGGTCTAAGCATATAACAT
>CAZVXC010000155.1:0-3003 GCA_964631435.1 uncultured archaeon
GTATGGGATAGCGTATGGTAGGTATTATCCGAAAATTGAATAAAAAAGAGGAAGATTGTGAAATATTATAAATTTTTACTATATCATCTCTAAAAGTCTCAGAAATTCGGAATGAACCTCAGCACTCAATCTAAATCCTTTTCTGATCATTGCATCTTTTATTGATTTTACTCTGATCCTAATTTTTATCAACTATTGAACGGATAGTTCAAACTATGAAAACGTTAGAAGAGATTAAGAAAATCCTAAGAGAGCATAAAGAAGAACTGAAAAGGAAATTTGGAGTCAAAGAAATTGGGATATTCAGTTCTTATGTAAGAAACGAGCAGACGGAAGTTAGTGATATAGATATACTAGTCGACTTTGAGAAGCCTATCGGCTGGGAGATCGTCGATCTCAAAGAATACCTTGAAAAGATATTAGGTATAAATGTAGATTTAGTTCCGAAAGGTGGGGTCGTTAGAAAGCCTTTGCTCTGGAAATACATAAAAGAGGAAGTCGTTTATGTCTAAAAGAGACGTTAGATCGTTTCTTTTTGGAGTGCATTGAGAAAATAGAAAAATACACAAAGGACATGGACTTCGATGATTTTGTTAAAAACGATTTAGATGCAGTAATTAGAAACCTTAGAGATAATAGGAGAAGCTGTGAAAAACATACATGAAGAATTCGCTCAAAAAATCGTTGGATTTAGGAAATATCGTTATTCATGAATACTTCGGAGTCGATCTAAATATAGTCTGGACAGTCGTGAGAAAACATCTTAAAGAACTAAAGCCTAAAATTGAAAGCGTTCTTAGGGAAGTTGAACACTAAAATTGAATAGACTTCATCAACAAACCATTTTACGACTACACTATCTTTAATGTTCTCCATATCTACTGTCCCTCCAATTTCTGATAATCTCAGTTGTATCGACCTTAGACTTTCTCCTCAGCTTCTCATTTAGAAGTAAAGCTTCTGCGAGATTTCTGCTTTCAAGCTTTTCAACGATCTTTTTGATCTCGGTTCTTATTATTATTTCGCTCCAATTATATATTTATATTTATCCATCTTTTTCTTCAGCTCGTCATCTATCCCTACACTTATTACGGACATACGAGAATTACTGTATTACAAATGATAAATCTTCCGGTAAGCTTGATTCGGGCCGTCAAGAGATGGAAGTAGCCTTTTTAGGAAATGTGTTGACGTGCTGTGTCGAATGGTGTTGGGTGTATTCAGAGTTAGTTAGAGCTTTATGTGTTTATTTTGATGCTTACAAACAATTTCATTCGCAAAACTTTTGAAATCTCTCAAATCGAATACCAAGCCATTCGCATTTTCAGCACTCTTTGCAACGACTCCAAAGTATTTTTTATAACTCTTAAGACCCACAAGCTTGGATTTCCGCTTTAGCTCATTGATTATCCTTTTGACATCCTTTGAGGCTAAATCCTTCCACTTAACTTCCACAAACAAGGCAATTTTTTCGCGTTCGTTTAATGCGACTAAATCTATCTCCTCTCCTTTGTGCCACCACTTACCGATCCTTAAGAATCTGAAAGGCAACAAATTTCGCCTATTTAGCTCGATGAGAAACTGTTTAGCCACTTCCTCAAATACGTAGCTTAGATACGGATCAAAATCTTTCATAACGATATCAAGCAACAGGTCACCGTTTCCACTTTCGATCAGATCTGCGTTGGGATAGACGAATCTAAACCAGAAGTTAAAGTAGAAATCGTCGATGAGATACCTCCCCTTCCTACTTTTGTAGCTCTCCGTAATTGGAATCTCTCTTCTAACTACGTCTAACTCACGTAAAACTGAAAGGTATTTTCCGACGAGACCTCTATCTAAACCGGTCTCGTTTACGATCTCACCTAATGTATTCTTACCCTTGGCTACAGCTTCGATTATTGCAAAGTAATTTCTTGGATCTTCGAGTTCCTCCCTCAAGATGAACAGCGCATCCTGATAGAGAATCGAGTCAACTTTGAAGTATCTCATGAGATTCTGTTCTATACTAAGCCTGTCGTCGAATTCGCGTAGATAAGCGGGATTTCCCCCTAATATTCCGTAAACCTTAATCAAATCTTCCCAGTCGTATCTTGGAAAGAAATCTCTGATATGGAAGAATCCTAAAGGTTTAAGTCGTAGCTGTGCTGTTCTTCTTCCGTAAATAGGGCTTTTATAACCTAAGAGCTTTTCCATCATGGAAACGGCAGAACCGCATATTATCAAGAACAATTTCGTATTGCTCAGTTTGATGTCCCAATACTCCTGAAGAACAGAAGGTAAAGCTGGATTAGCCTTGACGAGATATGGAAATTCGTCTATTGCAATAACAAACCTTTCGTCGATCTTCGCAAGATATTCGAAGAACGCATCCCAACTCCTAAACGGGTTTCTCAGCAGAAACGAATCGTTAAAATGTTCCGCAATTTTTTGAGAAAAGCGTTTTAGATTCTCAATTTCGCTCGTTTCCCTCGCAAGAAGGTAAATACCATTCTTTCCTTCCAAGAATCTCAGAATTAAAGCAGTTTTTCCAATTCTACGTCTTCCGTATATTACCACAAATTCCGCTTTATCAGATTTATATCGCTCTTCCAGCACCTTTAACTCGTCAACTCTGTTAACAAATAATTTACTCATGAGTAATTTACTTGAAAGTAAATTATTTAAAGTTTGCTGAGTTGAACGGGCGTAGAACTAAATTATCTCCTCTATCCCGCTCTTATCCGTTCCGATTATCTCCCTTCTCATAGCTTTCTCAGATCTAAGCTTGTAGATCACGATCATGTCAGTTTCCTCGTCTATTATCCTTCCTAAACCCATCTTAACTTCTTCCAAGTCTGCCTCGCTCAGCTCTCCCTCGAAGAGGGAATTCTGAACCCAATTCAAATACCTCCGCAGAAACTTCTTAACCTTGTTCACCCTTTCGACATTCACATCGTAAGCTATAATAACATACATGCTACCACCAGATAACGAAGGGCTTGTATCTTTCAACTCCAAGCA
>CAZVXC010000156.1:0-2999 GCA_964631435.1 uncultured archaeon
ATATCGACCTCAAGCTTTACGAGTTTCTTGCTGCCCTTTATCCTCTCCGCTTTCAGAATCTTTCCCACTCTTAAATCGAGCCTCGCGAACTCTTCGATATCCACTCTATCCTCCCTCTTTTCGGCCATTTCAATCCTCTCCATCATAATTTTCTCAAGCCCTTCCACCTTCTCATCGTCTATTTTTTCAAATGGTATCTCAGGTTTTAAGATTTCCATCTCATCCGGTATTTCAACGACGTCATCAAGCTTCTCTATATTCAGATTAATCGTTTCCGCAACCTTCTTCATCGCTCTCGGCAAAACAGGATACGCAAGTATGGCCAAAGCCCTTACGATTGCCAAAGCAGATGCTATAACCCTTTCAGCTTTCTTTTTATCCTCTTTTATTAAATCCCAGGGTTTCGATGATTGGAAAAATGAGTTTCCGAATGATGCGAGTTCCATAAATGCATCGCTCGCTTCCTTGAACTCCCAGTTATCGATCGCTTTCTCAATCTTCTCCTTCGCAACCCTTATCCTCTCTATAACATCTTCATCAACTTCCATCCTCACTTTCCCAAAATTCCTCCATGCGAAGTGCAGAACTCTGTATATGAAATTTCCAAGCGTCGCTATGATCTCGTTATTAACCTTCTCCTTGAATACGTTCCACGAAAAGTTCAAATCCTTCTGATGGGATGTGTAATTCACGATGTAATATCTCAGATAATCCGGGCTGAATCCTGAATTTAGATAATCCTCTTCAACCCACACGACGTATCCTCTGCTCTTCGAGAATTTCTTTCCCTCAACCTTTACCATCCCGCTCGCAACGACGGCATTCGGTAAAGCGTAGTCCGCACCTTTTAGCATAGCGGGCCAGAATATGCAGTGATGATAAACGATGTCAAGACCTATGAAATGAATTATCTCCGCCTCACCATCTATCCAAATCTTTCTCCAATCGCAGCGATTTTCGCATGCCTTCTCTGTAAAGCTTATGTAACCGATGGGTGCATCAACCCATACATAGACAACTAAGTTCCCATCCTCAGGAAACTTAACACCCCATTCGAGATTCCTCGTTATGCACCAATCCTTAAGCTCCTTCTTAATCCATTCCTTAGCGTAATTCAAAGCGTTTTCAGTCCCTCTGAGGTTTTCAATAAAATTCTCAAGGAAGCTTTTGAATGCGGTTAGCTTGAAATAATAGTGCTTCTGTTTTTTGTAAATAGCCGCTGTTCCGCAGATTTTACATCTCGGCTCCAGAATCTCTCCCGGCTCAAGATGCCTCCCGCATCCCTGATCGCACTCATCTCCTCTCGCAACCGCCCCGCAGTAAGGACATATTCCTTCGACGTATCTGTCCGGCAGGAATCTATCGCAGTTCGGACAGTATGCGAGTTCTATCTCCTTCGGATATATGTATCCTTTTTCTAAAAGCCTTTTTACGATCTCCTTAGTTTTTCTATGATGGTAATCGCTGTCAGTCCTTCCGTAGTAATCGAATTCAATATCGAGGGCTTTGAAAATCCTTTGGAAGTGTTTGTGATATATATCGACGAGTTGCTTCGGTTTCATCCCTTTCTGCTCAGCATTAATCACAATAGGCGTTCCATGACTGTCGCTCCCGCATACAAACAGAACATCTTCGCCCCTAAGTCTCTGGTATCTTACATAAACGTCAGCCGGGATGTAGGTTCTCAGATGTCCTATATGGGCTTTTCCATTAGCGTAAGGTAAGCCACATGTAACGAGCTTCATGTCTATGCGATGATGAGCAATTCTTATAAAATTTCCTGAATCTTAGCTATCACTTTCTCATCGACATCTCTGCTTATCCTCAGAAATCTGCCGTCTATCGCTATGTAACCTCTATCGAATTTGTAAGCTTTCCTGAAGGGATAAAGCTTCCACGATTTTCCGCCTAAAGCTTTTATAACATCTTCATCGATCTTAATCTCTTCGTCAAATCTGAGAACGAATGATAAATCGTCTCCGACAGATACAACTCTGTTATCTATCTTTTTTAGCAAGGTCTGCATCTCTGCCGGGCTTCCCTTAAATTCTCTGGCAATTTTGTATAGCTTCATCAGCATGAAATGCTATCACGTTTCAAGATTAAAATTTCTTTGTAATTTCCGCATGCCCTTTTCTTCCGATTACGATGCCATCCACAATTTCCGACAGAAATATTCCGTTCTCTATAACGCCAGTGATCTTGAGTTCTCTCTCAACCTTCTCAACATTCTCTACAACGCCAGCGTCAACGTCAGCTATAAAATTTCCGTTATCTGAAATTACTGGCCTCAGCTTACCTCTCCCAACCCTAAGCTCGCATCTATATCCTTTCTTTTCGATCACTCTCTTAACGAATCCGTATGCGAAAGGTAGAATTTCTATCGGAACGGGCATGGATAGCTTTTCAGTAATCTTACTCTCATCAACTATGACGTAAAACTTCTTGGACGCATAGGCTAAGATTTTTTCTCTCGTTAATGCCGCCCCTCCGCCTTTTATTAAGTTGAAATCCTTATCTACCTGATCTGCTCCGTCTATGTATATATCCGGCTCGGGATGGCTGAGAAGATCTGTTACTCTTATGCCTTTTTCGGCCGCAAATATATGAGTATCGTAAGATGACGGAATCGCAAGAATTTCGAGTCCGCTTTTAACGAGTTTCCCAAGCTCCTCTATAAACATCTTCGCAGTAGTTCCGCTTCCAAGTCCAACGACCATTCCGTCTTTAATCAATTCGACAGCCTTCTTAGCGGCGTTACGCTTCATTAAACCACCTCTTAAGAATGCTAAAATCAATCTTCGCTGTCATGTCGAGTGTTAAAGGAGTTACGGAAACTTTTCCGCATCTTATCGCATGAACGTCTGTATCCCTTTCGGCATCTTCAATTTCGATTCCGTTGATCCAGAAGTATTTCCTGCCTCTCGGATCAAACCTGACATCTATCCTTGTTTTATATAGCCTTCTTGCGAGTTTCGTAAATTCGATTAATCCATTCC
>CAZVXC010000157.1:0-2998 GCA_964631435.1 uncultured archaeon
CTAAAGAAGAGAGGTATTGATGTCGAAGTTATTCCGGGAGTTAGCAGTATCTTCGCCTCCGCTGCGGTATTGAAGACCGAGCTTACATCTCCCGATATTCCGAGCGTCGTTATAACGAGACCTGCCGGAAAGACGTTAAAAGAGGATGAAATCGAAATTTTTGCGAAAACGAGATCGACCATTGTTATCCTCTTAGGTATCGATAAAATAAAGGATGTAGCCGAGAGGATTGCAGAAATAAGAGGGTTAGACGAGCCTGTTGCGGTTGTTTACAAAGTTTCGAGGGAGGATGAGAAAGTTATCACCGGAACGCTTGGGGATATAGCTGATAAAGTTGAGAGAGAGAAGATAAAGAGGACAGCTACGATAATAGTTAGTAAAGCGTTAAAACATTCGAGGAGGTCGATATTATACTCGTAGCCGTTACAGGCTTTGATAAAGATGTGGAAAAGCTGAAAAAGATAGCTGACTTTCTTAATGCCGAAATAAAGATTTATCATAAGGGTATATGGGAGGAATTGAAGGATTACGATGCAATAATTGCCGTGATGCCAGCAGGAATAGTTGTGAGAGGTTTGTGCGGCATCTTGAAGAACAAATGGATCGATCCTGCTGTTATTGTGCTGGATAAGAGATTGAGATACGCTGTCCCGATCATTGGCGGGCATCACGGTGCTAATTTGATAGCAAAGAAACTCGAAAAGCTTGGGATTAAAGCCGTTATAACGACGTCTATGGAATTCGATGAAGGTTACGCTGTCGGTATCGGATACAGAAAAAAAGTATGTGCGGAGAAGATAATATTAGCGGTAAAGAAGGCGTTAAAGGAGATAGATGCTGATAGCAGAAAGATAAGGGTGATAGCCACGTGGGATGCTAAGAAAGATGATAGAGAGATCGTAAGAGTTGCGGAGTATTTTAAAAGACCTCTTATGTTCTTAAGTGCTGAGGAAATAAACAGAACGGATGTTAAATCGAAATCAAAGGCTGAGAAATTTGGCTTAAGATGCGTAAGCGAAGCTTGTGCATTATTCTTTTCTAACCAAAAACGACTTATTCTTCCAAAAAGGGTTTACGGAGGTGTAACTGTTGCGATCGCATGGTAAACTGTTCGTAGTCGGCATAGGGCCGGGATGTCCTGAGCTTTTAACATTAAGAGCACTTAAAGTTCTTAAATCCTCAGATTTTGTGATAGGACACAGAACTTACCTGAAATTTGTCAAAGAGCTGATTGAAGGTGAAATAATACAAAGCGATATGGGTAAAGAAATTGAGAGGGTTCAAGTCGCCATAAATCTCGTTAGAGATGGGAACAGAGTGTGTTTGATTAGTGGCGGCGATCCGAGCATATACGGCATTGCATCCCTCGTAGCTGAATACATATACAGGAACAGAATAGAGATCGATTGGGAGGTAATACCGGGAATATCCGCACTCAACGCATCTTCGCCCCTCTTCGGATCAGCAATAAGCGGGGATCACGCTGTTATAAGCTTAAGCGACCTGCTAACTTCGTGGGATGTGATAGAGAAGAGGTTAAGGAAAGCTTTGGAAGGAGATTTTGTAATAGCGATATACAATCCATCGAGCAGGAAAAGAAAGAAGAATTTGATCAAAGCATTGAAAATAATAAGATCATACAGAGGCGATATATTCATAGGAATTGCCAAGAACGTTTGCAGGGAAAATCAGGAGGTAAAGATTGTGAAAATAAGCGAGGTTAAGGATGTGGATATGCATACAATCCTCATAATCCCGAATTCGGAATCCATAGTTGATGAATGCATAATAACTCCGAGAGGTTACTCAAGCAAATACAACTTAGAGGTGAAATGATGCAAGATATGGGAGATACAACAGTTGAAGCCAAGGAGATCGTAAAGAGGAGTTACGAAATCGTTAGGAGATTTGTGAAAGGTGAAACTGATGAAGAAAAGGTTTTGCAGAGATGCATAATTGCAATGGGCGATGTGAATGTGAAGGACATAATCGTTTTCAAAAACGATGCTGTAAATGCTGGAATAAAAGCTGTCAGAGAGGGAGCTAATGCTATCGTTGACGTGAAAATGGTCGCTGTCGGGATAAACAGAAGGTTGTATAACGGCGAAATCTTCGTAGCGGTCGAAAACAGCGATGATAGCGAGATGACGAGAGCTATGAGCGGGATTTACAGCTTAAAGGAAAAGATAGATGGTAGCATTGTAGCGATAGGAAACGCTCCATCAGCGGCTATAGCGTTATGCGATTTGATGAAGAAAGGTGTGAGGCCGAAGATTGTTATAGCTACGCCTGTCGGATTTGTTAACGCCGCAAAATCGAAGGAGATGATAAGAAGATTCGATGTTCCATCCGTAACGACACTCGGAAGCAGGGGTGGTTCAACGTTATGTGTTGCTATATTTAATGCGTTAATAAGCTTAGCGTATGAGAGACCCGATAGAGCATTATGACTACCCCGAGGAATGGGTGAAAAGAGCGTCCGAAAAATTCGGAAGGAGAGAGGTTGAGAAGAGGATAAAAAGCGGGCTTTTCATCTTAACAGATAACGGATGGTTGAGAAGAGGTATTACGACAGGGACGGTTGCGACAGCTTCAGCTTTAGCCGCTGTGATTTCAGCGTATGAAGATGTGGAATGCGTGGATGTAAAGACACCAGTGGGCATTAATGTTAGGGTTAGAGTGGAGGCGAAAGATGGTGTTGCAATAGCTAAGAAATTTTCGGGAGATCACGAGTTCGATGTAACGAACGGGATTGCGATAAAATCGATGGCTATTGATAAGAGGGGCATACTATTCGGCAGAGGTATCGGTAGGCTGAGAGGAAAGCCATCTGTAAGCAGGCATGTTTTAAGGCAAATAAAAGAGAATCTGAACGGATACGATTACAAGGGCGTTCTTATTTCAGTATTGGACGGAGAAAAGGTTGCTGAGAGAACTGACAATGCGAGACTTGGTATAAAAGGGGGAATTTCACTCTTAGGCTCCACAGGTTTTGTTG
>CAZVXC010000158.1:0-2947 GCA_964631435.1 uncultured archaeon
TGGTAATGGAGAACTTTAAACCGGGAACTTTCGACAGATGGGGAATCGGTTACAGGCAGCTCAGGGAGATAAATCCGGGAATAATTTATGTAAGCATGCAGGGCTTCGGGAACTGGGGTCCGTTTTGGACGAGACCGAGCTACGACGCCTACGCCCAAGGAATTACGGGACTTGCAGAAATTACGGGATTCAAAGAAGGAATGGCTCTGAAATCTCAAGCTTGGATAGGTGATTTCCTGTCCGGAACTATGGCAGCCTTCTTAACTCTTGTGGCACTGCACCATCGGGAAAAGACTGGAAAGGGGCAGTTCATCGATCTTTCTCAGGCTGAGGTTCTCATGAGGGCTATGGATTGGACTTGGGTTTACTTGGGAGTTACAGGAAGGAATAGAGAAAGAAGCGGAAACTGGGACATGGCTGTTGTTCCTTCATGTCTCGTTAAATGCTCAGATGGATTTGCAGCGATCGCCGCTTTCAGCGAAGAGGAATTCGAAGGACTCTGTAAAGCCATGAAAAGGGAGGATCTTCTGAAGTATAGGAAGATCGAGGACAGACTGAGGAATCCGGAGATTATTTACAGAGTCATAGAGGATTGGGCAGCTAAGCTCAGAGTCGAGGAGATTATGAATCTTGCGGAGAAATACGGATTTTCAGCTGCTGAGCTTATGAACTCGGAGAAGATATACAACAGCAAGCATCTTAACGAAAGGAAATCCGTGTGGAAGTATCAGGATCCCCTGTGGGGAGATCTCTGCTACCCGTTCGCACTGCATCTCAGCGAATCTCCAGGAAGGATAAAGTGGTCGATGAGACCCGTCGGATTCGATAACGAATATGTCTTCAGGAGAATCCTCGGTCTGAGTGAGGAGGAGTTGGAATCCCTTTACAAGGAAGGGGTTATTGGAAAGTGGGATGAGAGGATTCCCGCAGCATCTCCACCTCCAGATTGGGACGGTAAGAGGGGATTATTCTATTAGGTGGTATTATGGAGTGGTCGGATTGGGCGAAGCTGAATACGGATCCCGAAAACGTCGTTGCGAAGCCCGAACCCCTCGAAGACCTGACGGTAATAGATCTGAGTTACGGTAGCTTTGCAGGTCTTTTCGCCTCATCTCTTCTCGCGGAGTTCGGAGCTAAGGTCATACGCATCGAACCTCCTGAGGGTGATATAGCGAGAAGAATGAGTCCTGAGGGGATAATGGTCAAGGATTCCGGTCTGGCTTACTTAGTTGAGGGGAGAAACAAATTCCACGTAACGCTGAACATCGAGAAGGAAAAGGGTAAGGAGATCTTGAAGAAGTTCGTTAAAAAGTCTGATGTTTTAATAGAGACGTTTCCGCCGGGTTACATGAAGGATATCGGTCTCGGATGGGATGAGCTCAGAAAGATCAATCCGGGGCTAATCTATGTGGCGATAAATAGCTACGGGCAAAAGGGTGAGCTATCCGAAAGGGCTGAAAGTGCTAAGTGGAGGGATTACGACATCATTGCACAGGCTTTGAGTGGATTCGCATACACAGTCGGCATACCCGAGGAATACGAGGAATTTCCTGAACACACGAGGGTTCCGATGAAGATGGGTAACTGGATGGGATGGTATGCCGGAGGTTTGTTCGCCGCTCTATCCGTAATGGCTGCTTTCATATTCAGAAAAACAAGTGGAAAAGGACAGTTCATCGATATAAGCCCAGCGGAGGCTTTAATGTGTCTCAACAATTACGCTCTGCTTTTCTATCATCTCACTGGAGAAGTCATCGGGAGGAGCGGGAACTTTGAGCCAGCCGCATACGCCTACAACTACTTCAGGTGCAAGGACGGAATGGTATTCATAGCCGGTTACACCGATCTGAACTGGAGGGCTTTGTGCAGTATAATCGGGAGGGAGGATCTCGCAGAGAAGTATCCGACGATCGCAGACAGAACGGATCCCAAGAACTGGATTCCGATGACGAGAGAAGTTGAAAAGTTCACAATGCAAAAAACGAGGGAGGAGATACTGGATCTCTGGCTTTCTTACAAAGGGGAGGGTGTAACAGTTGCCGGCGAGGTTCTTAAGCCGATAGAAACTGCAAAGCACAAGCACTGGTATGAGAGAAAAGCTCTCGTGAAGTTCAAGGACAAAGATTACGGTGAGTTATTGGTTCAAGGTATCCCAGCTAAGATGAGCGAATCACCTCCACGTCTGAAGTGGCTCTGCAGACCGGTTGGAGCTGATAACGAAAAGGTATACTGGGAGATGCTCGGAATTGACAGAGAGAAGCTCGAAAAGTTGAAAAAGGAGAGGGTAATCTGATCATAGCGAGAGGTCAAAACTCCTTTTCGGAATTGGATCTTATAACATGATTAAGCTTAAATAAACCATTTTAATCCCTCTATTACTTTACTCCTTTTTTAAGTTTTCTTCTTTCTTCGACCATTTGCTTTAGCGTTGCGAAATCTCTTTTAACTTCGTCGATTTTGCTTAAATCCTCGAGGTTGTTTTTGATTTTCGTATATAAAGCGTTAATTTCTGAAATTTCGAGAAACTGAATAGTTTTCAACTCTTCCTCTATTCTTTTTATCCTTTCAATGACTCTTTTTACTCTTTCGTAATCTTCCTTGATTGTTTCAAGGTTAGATTCGTTTATTGCGAAGAAGTAGCCTTCTCCATCTGCTTGAGAATTTACCTATAGATTCAAGCTCACGTATTGCTTGAGATGCGTGGGATATAGTTGCGTTAGCATGGCTAAAATTCTTCGATTTAATGTAATCTCTTTCCTGAGATAATATTGACTTAACGTAAGAAGCCCCAATTGCTAACGAGCTAGCTCTTGCTTCGAGGGAACGTATTTTCGCCATGAATTCTTTCTGCTTTCCTTTTTCTTCTCTTCTCTTTCTTAATTTGTTGGAAATTATTTTTGCACTTATCTCCGTAGCGGCAGGTGGAAGAGCTGAGGTTGCGTAGATG
>CAZVXC010000159.1:0-2941 GCA_964631435.1 uncultured archaeon
TTACTAAATACTACAATAGAATACATGAAAGTTTTAACATTGAGGCTTCCAGAAGATATGCTTAAGAAAATAGATGAGATAGCAAAAAAAGAAGGAAAAGAAAAGTCCGATCTTATTCGAGAACTTCTAAAAATCGGTTTAAGAGACAAGCTTATAGAGGAATCTTTGAAAGCATATAAGGATGGGAAAGTCTCGATGTGGAAAGCCGCGAGAGCTGCTGGATTAAGCTTATGGGAATTTATAGAGGTGTTAAAGGATAAGGGAGTTGAGATCCAATACAGTATTAGAGAACTGGAGGAGGATTTATCCTGATAGTCTCGAATGCTTCGCCACTAATCTACCTCGCAAAGGTTAGGAGATTGAATCTGCTTAGAGAACTATTCCAGATTGTTCTCATTCCCAATGCCGTTTATGAGGTGGTTGTTGGGAAAGGTAGGGAGAAGGGTTTTGCAGATGCTGAAATTGTTGGAAAAGCCATTAGAGATGGATGGGTTAGAGTTGTTAATGTTCAAACTGAGAAAGAATTTGAGGAGATTGAGAAGGGAGAGTCTGAAGCGATCGAGTTAGCGTTGAGGGAGTCATTAGATTTGCTTGTTGATGATTCTACTGCGAGAACTATTGCAACGAGTTTAGGAGTTAAATCGATGGGGACGCTAAGAGTCTTGTATTTGGCTGTCAAAAATGGTTTAATCTCGAAAAGCGATGCTAAGAAAACGCTTAATCTAATGATTAGTGAGGGTTTTAGATTGTCAATTGAAGTTTTTTCGAGATTCTTAGAGGAATTGGAAAGGTTGTGATTATAGTAAGGTCAAAAATTCAAGCACATTTTTAGTGGAGCTACTTGTTCGATAGGTGTTGTTTTAATATCTACTTTCAACCGCAATCTTACTACAATTTCCCTCCTCTCTTTTCGAAACTTCGATAATGCCATTCCTTTCCATTATCATTAAGTGATTGTGGATTAATGAGAAGATAATCTAAATTCGCCCTTGAGGAGTTCGAATAACTCTGATGCTTTAGCTTCCTCTCTTTTCCAGTAAGATCTCATATATCTTTCCCCTGATTGGATATGCTAAACCTTCACAAATTTTTGATATGCTGATAATTAATTTCACTTACTGATAGTTATATAGATGGTGATGAATAATTATATTCAGTAATTACCAGATAGCCGTGGAGCACGAAAGATGTCAAACATATTCAAATTTTCTGGATAAGATATAAATAATATTGGTTCAAGAGGTATATAGCTATGCTCAACATTTTTGCCCATATTAAGGCCAAGATAAAAAAACCTCAGGAAGGCCTTACAGAATTACTTAATAAAATCTACAAGGTAAACTACTCGAGGTTTTATGATGAAAAACCACACAATGTAATCGAGGAATATTGGCTTGAATATCCGTTCAGCAAAGCTGTGATATACAAGAAGAACAACGAAATTGTTTATGAAGTTTTGGAGCCGAAAATTTCCTTAGAAGAATTTTACTTAATTGAAAAGATTCATAGATATTTGAAGAATAATATAATTGTAAATAATTTAGATATCGATAACAGGGAAATTCACTTATTTAAAGAATTTATAAATACTCTAGAAAATTTTAAACTTAATCTTAGTATAGATTCAATAGGTAGAATTTGGTATCATACAAAGAAATATTTCTTAGGTTATGAGAGGATTGATCCCCTTTTGAGAGATCCATACTTGGAAGATATATCATGTAGCGGATATAACTTGCCTGTCTATGTATTCCACAAAGCCTACGGCAATATTCCCACCAACATCTACTACAAAGAAAATGAACTTGATCGTTTCGTCCTGAAACTCTCTCAGAAAGCGAAGACTCAAATTTCTTTGGAAAGACCCCTTGCAGATGGATCAATCTCCGAGAAAATTAGAATTCAGTTGACTTATAAAAATGTGATTAGCACCCGTGGATCATCATTCACAATAAGGAAACCAAGAGACGAACCTATAACACCTCTCGACCTGATATCTTGGAATACCATAAGTGCAGAGGTCATGGGATTTCTTTGGCTTGCAATAGAGAGTAGAATGAATATGATAATAGTCGGTGGGACAGCAAGCGGAAAAACAACGATGCTGAACGCGATCTCCTTTTTTATTCCCTATAACTCGAAAATCGTTTCTATAGAAGATACGAGAGAAGTAAGTCTCCCTCATAAAAATTGGTTACCTCTTATCACAAGAGATATGAACGGAAATGCAAAAGTTGAGATGTTTGACCTACTCAAAGCAGCGCTAAGACAAAGACCAGAGTATATAATAGTTGGGGAAATAAGAGGAAGAGAGGCAATAACTCTGTTTCAAGCTATGGGAACAGGACACGTAGTTTATTCAACATTTCACGCCGGAGATGTTGATTCGGCTATAAAGAGATTTCTCTACGATCCACTAAATATACCAAGAGCTATGTTTTCTCAGCTTGACCTTATCATGTGTCTAAATCTTGAATACGTTATTGGGAAACCAACAAGGAAAATGGTCTCACTTAACGAAGTATCCTTAGATGTGGAAGGTAAGATAGCCTACCATCCTATATTTAGATGGACGGATAGAATCATCGTTTATCAAGGTTCCTCAAATGTTCTACCCGAAATTTGTAAAATTCTCAATATGGACGAAGATGGAGTCCTTTTAGAGATTAAGAGAAGAGCGAAATTTCTGGATTATGAGAATATTTAATTTTTATATAATTCCCACGAGCAAAGAAACTTTCAGAAAATTTTTGAGAGGTGCGATGATATATTCCAGCCCTGAAAGGTATTCAGCAGGTGTATTGATCCTTGTTTTATCCTCATTTTTGGCTGGGTATATTATATCACAGATGTTGTTGATTTATCCACTCTTTATATCTCTGCCTCGGGGGTGTCAGAAAAAAGGGAGAAGAACGTGAAGATGCTTTACTGAGCTATAATT
>CAZVXC010000160.1:0-2087 GCA_964631435.1 uncultured archaeon
CAATACACGGAAACAAGGAAATTCCAAGAGGTTTGCTTAGAAAGATTATTCGAGAAGACCTTCAAATGAGCTTGGAAGAATTTATAGAAAAGTATAGCGAGTTTAAAAGGAGAAATAAAAAGTGAGCTATTCCGCCCTGAATAGAATTTTTCTAACAAGATTAAAAAAGTATGCTGAATAAACTATTTTAAATTTGAATTCCACAATCATACCAATAGTTATCGAAACTATTTACCGAGAACGGAGTTTTTAAGCCTCTGCAAAAGGCTGACCTGAAGGAAGGCGAGAGGGTTAAGGTAATAATCAGGAAGGGTGTGGAACATCTGATTGGAAAATAAGGTAAATCTTCTGAAATTAAGAGATGAGATTTATGATAGAAGAAGTCATATTCGTTGATAACTCAGCACTTCTAGCATTTTTTATGGAATAAACGTTTTCGATAAACTTAAGGGTAAAATGTTGACATCTGTGAACGTAATCGAAGAAGTTACCTACGTCTTGATAAAGGAGAAAGCAAAGGATTCAACCTACAACCTTCTAAATTATTTAAAAGAAAATCCGAAAGTCGTATCTGAGGTGGTTATTTTAACTGATCTTCTGAATTTCTATAACATATCGGTTTACCTTCTTCAAACCATCCCGCAATGTTCGAAATCGTGAAATCGCAGATTTACTGCCAAATGACGTCCTAATAGCAGCAACTTGTAAGCATTATGGAATTAGGAAGATCGCCACATTTGACGATGATTTTAAAAGAGTCGATTTTCTCGAAATTGTTGAAGTTTGATAAATTATGTGAACCTAAATAAGCGACTTTCAAGTGAAAACCTTATTTTCGAGCTTTCTGACACGATCGATTAAATCTTCGATTATCTTTTCTTTGGCTTTCAATTCTTTAAGTTCTATTGTGTTCTGTTCTATCCTATCGGTGAGTTTATCTACTCTCGTTGAAAGTGAGAGGATTACATCTGTCAGATGATCGATTCTTTTGTTTGTTTCATCTATTCTCTTACTTAGCTCCTGATTTATTGTGTCAATCCTTTGCTCCAGATTATCCATTCTTCTCTCCAAAGAATCCATTCTCTTGTTCATAGTCTCAATAGCTGTTTGAATCCCTTCAATGGCAATTCTAAACCCTTCAAGCTGCCCTCTGACCTCAGCTTTGAATTCCTTAAACTCTTCTCTTATTTCCCCGATTATCGCATCTCTGAACTTTTCGAGAACCTTTTCAATTTCCATTAACGCTTATTGGCTTGAAAACTTAAAAAATTTTTGTCAAACATCCTATCAGCATCAACATAGCTAAGCAAGATTTACCTCCTCTCCATGCGGAAAGGCTTTCGACATTGAAGCTCCGCAGGTTAGGTGTTCATGCACTAATCGGATGTTATAAATATGGCTACACGCCCACCTCTTGGAAGATTCTTGCAAACAACAGAATGATAAATTTAAGAACCCTTTAACCCCTCTATGGCTTTCATAACTCTTCTCAGGAAAGTTTCAGCGTTTTTCACGACTTCTTCAGCAGTTTCCTTTTCTATTTTAAATTCAATACCGTAGTCCGCTTTTTGTCTAATATCGAATGCGAACTTATACGCTTCCGCGTAAACTTCCTCTAAATATCCTCTGTTAACGAACTCTAAGCCGAGCATTCTCAATACACCGGTATGCTTTTTGGGAGCGATATTTTTTGTGAGTATGAGTGCCATAGCCGTATGATACATCGAATAGTATGCCCTTGAAACAGCACCTCTGTAAAAACCGTTTGAAAGAAGATTTTTTAGCCTCCTCTAAGCACTCCTCAGCCAAGGTTAGGTGATCTCTTATCTCATCACTCCTTCTTTCTTCATTCAATTTCAACACCCTCCCTTAAAATATTTTTATGAAAGGAATAATCTTTATATTTCTCGAACTGTTGCTTACTCTCAACGATTGGAGATATTACTTCTCCATACTTTAATAGAATTTGAAATGCTACCTTAGAAACCTCTTTTTGAGTTACTCCATCAGCTATAACGAGAACATCGATATCGCTCTCCTCCCCAGATTCTCCTCTTGCAGTGGATCCGAACAGGATAATTCTGTGT
>CAZVXC010000160.1:2097-2914 GCA_964631435.1 uncultured archaeon
ATTCCAAAGACCTTCGCTTGCTTTCTTGGATTCGCTGTATCACTAATTTCATGAATATCAATCTTGGGATCGGTCTTTTTAAAAGTTGTCCCAACTCTGGGATTATTGTTTAGGCTTTGGGTAGAAATTGGATTTCTGGAAATCGATAGCAAGCGGGGACAGAGTTGTAATGCTGACGTTCACAGCCGAATAATTTAATTTTTTAAGGATACTTTCTATGTTTGTGAACAAATTTACCTTCATTCGATAGAATCAGATGCCAAACCTCGATTATCTTTCCATCCAGCAGTCTCTTCTCGTAGATGATGCTTATTCCATCCTCTATGAAGTTGTATGTGCTGTTCTTATTCTGTGAATGTACTTGTCGTCTCTGAGTTCGAATCTCACGATATCCAATATAGGTTATCGAAAGAATAGGCTGATAGCCAGAAAGAATATGTAATCCATATCAGCCTTGCGGGGAGTATCATGGGTAACGTGACTCAGGCAATAAAAAAGAAGCTTAGTAGGGGTATTGTTAGGAGGAACGAAATAATCAGGCTCATCGAGCGTGGTATCTACACAGCTTATTCCATAGCTAAGGCTATGGATTTGGATCCTAGAACGGTAAAGCACCACTTGGATTGGCTTGGGGAGAAAGGGATGACTGAATCGGAAAGCAAAATTAGCTTCGATGAAGCTGATAAAATCTTCACAGCCTTACTAGCTCTTAAAACGATCGAGCTGAGTGAAGAGATTGAAGAGATGCTAACTCTGGCTAATGAGCTACATGATGGGAAATGGGAGATTGTAGCGTCGCTTAAGAGCCTTGCATGTG
>CAZVXC010000161.1:0-1348 GCA_964631435.1 uncultured archaeon
AGTTTGCAGCTTGCTTTTTTTTTTTTTTTTAATCCTCTACAGCCTTAGGATTCTTCTCTATCGCTTCTCTGCAAAGCCTCAGAATTTCCTCCTTTGGTATTGAGAACAGCCCTTTCTTTTTAATTATCTCATCGACGCTTCCTCCCTCATCGAGCTTCGTCCTTATAACCTCAACAACACCCTTTTCCGTTATTTCCTCTTTGATGAAGTGTTCAAGCAATTTAACGAACTCTTCAACAGGAAATCTTTTTTCAATTCCCTTAAAACTCAATCCTCTGTAGTTGAGTTCGCCTCTTAGCACATCGACTATC
The DNA here is from genome assembly GCA_964631435.1 of uncultured archaeon. GTDB lineage: Archaea > Halobacteriota > Archaeoglobi > Archaeoglobales > Archaeoglobaceae > Geoglobus. The sequence goes on from CAZVXC010000161.1 coordinate 312, forward strand.
CATCTCGCTGCAATTCTTGCATCAACTTTACTCGCAACATCTTCGAAATAATCAGCCATCTTGGGATCTAAGACGAGAATCTTAGCTTTTTCGAAAGATAGATTGTATTGCCTTATCAGCCTGTCTCTCTTCTCCCAAGGCATTTCTGGCAAGGTTTTCCTGACTTCCTCTATGAAATCTCCCGTTATTACCGGGACGAGATCTGGCTCTGGGAAGTATCTGTAATCTTGTTCTTCCTCTTTGCCTCTCAGAGATACTGTTATGTTATTAGCCTCATCGAAATGCCTCGTTTCTCTTCTTACAGCTTTTCCTCTTCTGATCAAGTTCTTCTGTCTCGTTATTTCGTAAGATAACGCTTTCTCAACACCTTTAAAGCTTGAAATGTTTTTGATCTCAACTCTGCCTCCTCCTGCGATGCTTATGTTTGCATCAACTCTCATAGCACCCTCTAAATCTCCATCGAAGACATCGAGGTATTCGAGTATTATCCTAAGGTTATTTAGGAACGCTCTCGCCTCTTTTGGAGAGTTCAAGACCGGCTCAGTTACGATCTCAAGCAGAGGAACACCGCTTCTGTTGTAATCGATGAGACTGTATTTAGCCGTAGTTATAGAGCCTTTGTAACTCAACTTCCCCGGATCCTCTTCCATGTGAATTCTCTTCAATCTAACCTCCTTTTCTCCGCTATCCGTTTCTATCGTTATGTATCCCCCCCATGCTAAGGGCATATCATACTGACTTATCTGAAAACCCTTCGGAAGATCGGGATAGAAGTAATTCTTTCTGTCGAATCTCATAATGGGGTTTATTTCTGCGTTTAGAGCGAGAGCAACTTTGATAGCAGCCTTCAAAGCCTCTTTATTCAGAACGGGCATAGCACCGGGAAGGCCTAAGCAAACTGGACAGACATGAGTGTTCGGCTCTTTTCCGTGATAATCGAGAGGGCATGAGCAGAAGAGCTTTGTCTTTAATTTGTTCAGCTGAACGTGAACTTCAAGACCTATCACAACATCCATGTTTCTGGATTTTTTAGAAGG
>CAZVXC010000161.1:1358-2905 GCA_964631435.1 uncultured archaeon
GATAATTCCGATTAACCAAAACTTTTAAATAAACTTTGGATGTCATAGATTTGAGCCAGGGTGGCAGAGGGGCTATGCGGCGGACTGCAGATCCGCTCTACCCCGGTTCGAATCCGGGCCCTGGCTTAAAGAAAAAGGGGTAGAGCTAGTCTCAATCCTCTTTATCATTCCCTTCACTTTTTGGATGGTTTTTATTCGTTAACAAACTTAATGTCGCCCTAAAGATATCCAATACCTGTTTTGCAACGTTTCTGAACGATATTACTAACTCTTCGCTTATATTATAAGCTGCCTGAAGTCTAGCATCTGCAGCAACAGTATCTTCCTTAACCTACTCAAAGCATGACTGACAGCAAGTAAAGAACTATACAGAAAGTTAGCAACACAGGTTCATTAATCTATTCAGCAAAAATCGGAAGGCTAAGTTTGCTAAGAGAAATATTCAAACAAAATCATAATCCCAGAAACCGTTAAGAGGTTGATCGATAAGAGAGAAGATGGGAAAACCTGATGCATTTTTGATCGATACTGTTGATTGGATCAAAAATTATGGATGACCCATCCAATGCCGATCAGTTGGCTGAGGGAGTTGAAATATATCATGGGAAAGCCTGTGCGATCTTACTTGCTAAATCCTTGAGCGTTTCGGTATTATTAGAGAATTCAGATGCAAGAAAATTCGCCTTAGGTCTATGCTTAGGAGTAGTTGGCTCAGTAGGTGTAACAATCATCAAAGCTATTAGGGGATAATATCAAGAGAACAAGGATTGAAAGATTTAGAGAAGCTTACGAACGTAATGTGGTTAAGTATTAATGGGTACAAGATAGTGAGAAAAGCTAAACTGGAGAGACTGAAAGTGAGGCAATTTGTTCTACTCAAAAGGTTAAGCCGGCCGATGTTCACTTCACTAAGCTATGGCAGCTAAGCATGACAAAAATGAAGGATGCAGAACAAAACCATTTCTTTCAAAAAGTATTAATACTTCTCGGATGAACTTAGTGTAAGATGAATAGAGTTGAAGTGTTGGGAGTTTATGCCGCACCAAGCATATTCGGTGCAACACCTGTTGTTCTGCTGAGAGATGACAATGGGAGGATATTGCAGATATTTATCGGCTTTGCGGAAGCCTTGGCTATACATTCAGTCCTAAAAAATCAGATACCTCCGAGACCTATGACCCACGATCTAATCGTAGATATGTTGAAAAGGCTCAATGCTGAGATAGAAAAGATAGTGATAGATGATCTTATAGATAACACATTTTATGCGAGAATATTTTTGAGATCGAACGACATAATTCACGAAATTGATGCGAGACCGAGTGATAGCATAGCTCTTGCTTTAAGATTTAAGGCTCAGATTTTTGTTGAAGAGAGGGTTTTTGAGGAAGCAGGATATATAGACACGATTCCGAAAGATTATGTTACTTTTGACGAGCTTTCGATGGATTAGTTCGCAAAAAACTTTAAATGTTTATTTAAAAACGTGAGTGCATGAGACTCGATGAATTGTATGATACAATCGAGAGACACCACAAATTCTATTC
>CAZVXC010000162.1:0-2887 GCA_964631435.1 uncultured archaeon
TTCAATATTCGGCTCAACTCCAACGGCAACTATAACGAGGTCGGCAAAATACTCCCCTTTATCCGTTACTATCTTCTCCACCCTATCTTTTCCCACGATCTCGACAACTCTCTCATTCAGCCTTAGATTAACTTTCTGCTTCATCTCCGCCAGAAGAATATCCGATATTTCTTCATCGTATTCTGGAAGTGGATGGCTGCTTTGCTCGATAACTGTAACGCTTTTTTTTCTTGAAAGCGAATCTGCAAGCTCAACACCGATGTATCCGCTGCCTACAATGACGACGTTTTCATACCTCTTTGCTATCTCCTTTATTATCGGGGCATTCTCGATGTTGTGAACGCATGTAACCCCTTCGAGTTCCATGCAACCAACGTTCAACCTCTTCGCTCTCGCTCCGGTTGCGAAAACAAGCTTATCCCATTCGTATCTTTTTCTCTCACCTCTCTCGATAACCTCCAGATAACCATCACCTATATCCACAACTTCGGAATTTAAATGAACGTTTATACCCCTTTTTTCTTTAAAGAAATTAACATCATAAGCACAGAGATCGAATATCGAATTGACAACATCGGAAAGGTAAAAGGGAACGCCGCAAGGTGCATGGCTGACATAAGCAGTCCTTTCGAAAACATCTACGCGCCAATTGGGTTTCAGCTTCTTGATCCTCGATGCAGCACTCATTCCCGCAGCTCCGCCGCCTATGACAGCTACGTTCAAGTCTTCCTCGATAATCATCCTTTTATCATGATTTTTCGGTATTTATAAAATTAACGATAAGTGTAATTTTAAGATACATCTAAGCCGATCGTTTTTCTGTATCTCATTCCGGGAAAGCTTATCTTTTTAATTTCGGAATAAGCTTTACCTCTCGCCTCATCTAAGCTTTTTCCGAGAGCAGTTAAGGTTAAAACCCTGCCTCCTGTGGTTTCGAATCCATTAGTTTTCGCTATCCCATTCGCATAGATATACACATCCTTAACGTTTTCTATTCCTTCGATGGGCTGGTTTGTGTAGTGATCGGAAGGATAACCGGGCTTTATACCTTCTCTGCCTACCATAAATCCGCTCACAGCACAGACCGCTACGCTGTAGTTATCACTAAACACTACATCGACTTCGTTCAGCTTTCCATCTATCAGAGCTGTGGATATTTCGAGAATGTCGCTTCTTAATCTCGGAAGCTTAGCTTCCGCCCCCGGATCGCAGTCTCTAACATTAATCTCAAGAACCTTAGGAATGATTTCGTTTTCCTCTTCAACGAGCATTATAACTGGGTAGAGAATTCCTTTGAATTCGATTCCTTTCGTATCTTTGAACCCCCTTACTATCGGCTCTACAACAGTATCCATTATCTTTTTCTCTAACTCCTTATCGACATTTGGATGCGGAGATACTGCACCCATACCTCCTGTGTTCGGATTTAACAGCTTTCCTTCTTTGTAAAGCCACAGAGCCTCATCTTTTGTGATGTATTTTTTGAAGTATCCGATGTAAAACTGTCTCATCCCTTCGACATCATCGGGATCGAAAGCCCTTTTGTAATCTCTCGCATGTCCGAAGCTTACAACGTGTTTTCCGTCGCTTAAAGCTGTGAACGCAACTTCAATCCCATATAGCCTCTCTTCAATATCAACTCTGTTCCCGGCATCTCCGAATTTCCTCTTTATCATAATCTCATCTATCGCAAGCAAAGCCTCTTCGAGCGAATCGCAGACGTAAGCACCTTTACCCGCCGCAAGCCCGTCAGCCTTTACGACCAAATTTTTTCCGGGGTTATTTTTATAAAAATCTATTACGAATTCCTTAGCTTCATCAGCATCATCAAAATTCCAGTAGTTCGGTATTGGAACACCTATTTTCCTTAAGAAGTCCTTAGCCCAGCATTTACTCGACTCAAGTATGGTCGCTTTCTTCTTAGGCCCGACCGCTGGAATTCCGTTCTCTTCAAGTAGATCGACAATTCCGAGACTCAAAGGCTCTTCTGGCCCTATGAATGCCAGATCTATCTCTTTTTTTACGGCAAATTCAACTATCTCATCTATCGCCCTTATCGAGGGTATCTTTTTCCCGTTTAGCTCTGCGATTCTGCATTTCGGGAAAAGCAATGATCCACCATTTCCGGGAGCAACGTAAATCTCTCTTACCTTCTCGCTTCTTGAGAAAGCGTGAGCTATTGCATTCCCTCTCCCTCCGGCATCTACGACAAGAACTTTCATCGCTAACAGCTTTGAATGTTGTAAATAAAAACTTTATTTTATGCATTTAAAACAGACGAAGTCGTTATCCGAATACTTCAGCTTCCTCTTTCTTACATCTATTATCTCAAAATTGCCCTCTTTAAGCATCTCCTTGATTTCCGATTCTTTAAAAAATTTTGCGATCTTATAGAATATGCTTTCCTTCTTCGAATATTCCTTTCCCAATCCCGAATCCAAAGGGATTACGCATGCTATTAACATCCCGCCGTCCATGAGTATTCTGTATGCTTCCGAAATAGCTTTCATCGGATTTTCGAGGAAGCATAATGTGAATATGAAGTAAGCTGTTTTGAAAGTTTTTTCTTTGAAAGGTAGCGAGTAAGCATCACCTCTAACAACTTCCACGCCTCTCTCCCTTGCGATTTTCAATAGGTTTTTTGAGATATCAACGCCGACATCGATTCTCAGTTTCGAAGCGAATCTGCCGCTTCCAACACCGATTTCTATCGAAGGACTTTCTGGCTCATATATTATTCCAAGTTCTTTGATGAAGAGATCAACGTTTCTATCATACCATCTATCGTATTTTTCAGCGTATTCTTCAAAAAGCTTCGCAACATCCATGGCGAAACTCTTTCCAGAAAAATATAATCCTATCGATCACGTTTAGAAAAATTAATAAC
>CAZVXC010000163.1:0-2879 GCA_964631435.1 uncultured archaeon
GTTATAGATGTTTACCTTAACATAAACATGTGGATATCTAAGCTGAAATTAAAGGTAGGAAAGCTGGGATAGCAGAAGTCCTAATTTTTCCTCTTTTCATTGATGGCAGAGATGTGATAAATCACTTTCAATCCTATTTTAGTCTGATTTAAGCGATGATAGTTTTAAGATCATTATAAGGATATGAATCTTTCTGAACCGATATCTTATTTAAATACTTTCTGGCAACTCTAATAACGTCATCCACTTATAACAATGCCCGATTTTTATCTCTTCACTTATCCCAAATTTACTCTGAAATTGAAGCATTAATTCAACTAAAATCGAATTTAATCGGAGTTATACAAAAAAATAATTCTCTTATTCCTACCCTACGTAAATTAACCCTACCTCTTATTTAATCTCCTTCTTATAAATTTCTTTTATATCTTAATATGCGACAGCTTCTCATCACAAAAATCCTAAATTAACTGCCTTAAATTAACAGAAATCAAATTTTGCAAGTGTTGAATAACTTTAAGAAACCCGAAAAATTAGATATACAGCATAATCTAAATAGGAAACATGGGATTTGAATGGTATCTCGATTTCGTAGATTTAAGCCATAAGCCGAAAAACGAGCTGATATGCGTATTCAGAGTTGAACCGGATGGTATATCGATTGAAGAGGCAGCCGGAAGAATTGCGAGCGAAAGTAGTGTGGGAACTTGGACGACACTTGCAACGTTGCCTGAGAGGATAAAGGAGCTTATGGCAAAAGTTTACAAGATCGAGGGAAATCTCGTTTATATAAGCTATCCCCTCGATCTTTTCGAGGAAGGAAATTTGCCACAGCTTCTAAGCAGCGTAGCGGGAAACGTTTTCGGAATGAGAGCTTTGAAAAGTTTGAGGCTTGAAGACATTATATTCCCAGAGGATTATCTGAGATACTTCAAAGGCCCAGCTTTTGGTATAGAGGGTGTAAGGAAGAAGCTTAAAGTTTTTGACAGACCTATTACCGCTACTGTCCCAAAACCGAAAGTGGGATACGACGTTGATGAATATTCGATAGTTGCTTACAACTCATTCTCAGGTGGAATCGATTTGCTTAAAGATGATGAAAATCTGACATCTCAATCCTTCATAAGATTCGAAAAAAGGCTTGAGAAGGTTGTTAGGGCTATGGAGAAAGCTGAAAATGAGACTGGAGAGAGGAAAGGTTATTTAATTAACATAACGTCGGAAACTAAGGAAATGGAGAAGAGGTTAAAAGCTGTTGCCAATCACGGAAACGAATTTGTGATGGTTGACATTCTAACATCCGGATTCTCAGCTCTTCAAACCATTAGAGACCTCGCAGAAGACCATAACTTAGCGATACATGCTCACAGAGCTATGCACGGTGCATTCACGAGAAAAGAGGATCACGGAATCTCTTTGAAAGTTATAACCAAGATTTCAAGGATCGCAGGAGTTGATCACATGCACGTCGGGACTGGTGTTGGAAAAATGGCTGGAAATAAGGAGGAGGTGAAAGAATTGACGGAGATATGCAGAGGGAAGATGGGAGAGTTCAAGCCAGTATTTCCCGTATCATCAGGCGGCCTCCATCCCGGCTTGGTTCCTGATATAATCTCTCTGTTCGGAAAAGATGTTATAATTCAAGCTGGCGGCGGCGTTCATGGTCATCCCGATGGAAGCATGGCAGGAGCGAAGGCGTTAAGAGATGCTATAAATGCTACACTCGAAGGGGTAAGCTTGCAGGATTATGGAAGTCCTGAGCTAAAAAGGGCTTTGGAAAAATGGGGATTTGTTAGACCGAAATGATAACTTTCATCGGCTTAGGACTATGGGATGAGAAGGATATCAGTGTCAAAGGGCTTGATGCGATAAGGAAAGCTGATAAGGTTTATGCGGAATTTTATACATCTAAATTGATAAGAGCGGATATAAAATCACTCGAAGAGTTTTACGGAAGGAAAATCGATGTCCTCAGCAGAGGAGACCTCGAAGAGGGAAGCGGGAAGTTGCTTAGAGAAGCGAGAGAAAAGAATATTGTTGTTTTAATTGCTGGCGATCCTTTCGTTGCAACCACTCACAACAGCATACTAATCGAAGCAAAGAAAATGGGTGTTGATTTCGAAATCATTCACAATGCAAGCGTAATATCTGCTATCGCAGGCGTAACGGGACTTCATGCGTATAAATTCGGGAAGATTGCGACTGTAAGCTACCCTTACAAAGGTATTATCTCGAGAAAGCCTCTCGATACGGTTAAGCAGAATTTATCGATTAATGCTCACACATTGCTCCTTCTCGACCTAAACCCTGAGCCTATGAAAATAAATCAGGCTGTTGAAATACTTGAAAAGATAGATGACGGCACATTCGATCACTTCGCCTTAGGCGTAGCAAGAATCGGAGGAGATAATTACATCAAATGCGATCATTTCTATGAACTGAAAAATCACGATTTCGGTGAACCACTACACTCAATCGTCATATTATCGAGAACGCTACATATAACGGAATACGAGTTCTTAGTTGAATTCGCTAATCCACCGAAAGAGCTTGAAGAGATCGTTGAGTGAAGAGGTAAAACCTTGCAGATTTGTAATTCACAAGCTTACCTCCGGCTATAACCTCATTTTTTAAAGGAACTATTATCACATCGCAACCGATCCTTTTAGCGAGTCTCATCATGCATATCTGCATCTCATACGGCGGTCTTATGGAATAGATTAGCTTTGCATCTTTGTATATGCTCATATCTGGATCGCAGACACCATCTACGTAAGCTAAATCGATTTTGCGGATGTCCGTTGCTATCACTTCTACTCCAAGCTTTTTTAGCTCATCGAAAACGACTTTATTGTTACCTATCCCGATCTCAACAACTT
>CAZVXC010000164.1:0-2872 GCA_964631435.1 uncultured archaeon
CTCCAGCAACGGCTGCACCTAGGGCTGCTAAGCTTGCTGTTCCGGGTTTGAACTCCATGTCGCCGACCGTTGCGCTTAGCAATTTACCCTCTTTTTTGACAATATCCCTAATTTCTCTGATAACCCACGGGAAGTTCGCCCCTAAGGAACCTTCCTTCGGGTTTTTCACATCTATTATATCCGCTCCGCCTTTGAGTGATTCTAAGGCTTCCTCAACACTCATAGGTGATACTAACACCTTCATCATAGTGCTTTCAACAAAGAGGTATATATAGATGTTGAAAATATTTCATGGACATCTATTTCGTTATCGATGTCAGAGGCGGGAAGGTTGTGATAGGCGAGAGGGGGGAGAGAGATAGATACGAGGATATTCATAGAAGGAGCATTCTGCTGGATAGAAGCGATGTGGAATACGTTGTCAACAAAATCAAACCGAGAAATCTGTATGTTGCGGACTTAGACAGAATAGAAGGAACCGGAAATAACATCGACGTTATCGAGAAGATAGATGTGGAAAAGTTGATAGCTGATTGCGGGTTCAAGAGCATAGATGAGACGATGAACTTAAATTTCACACCCGTTCTCGGAACGGAGACGTTCAATGTGCTTGAACTCAAGGATGGAGATTTCATTGTGAGCGTAGATTTGAAAAAGGGTCTGCTCGATAAAAGCGGGAGGTTCAAGAGCTTAGAAGAGATGCTAGGCTATTTGAACTCATTTAGGCTGAGCGGTGTGCTAATTCTTCCGATCCATTCCGTCGGAACATTGCATTACGATTTTAAAACGTTGGAGAAAGCTTTAGACATTTCGGATCACAAGTTATTAACAGGGGGGGGATTTAAAACGATGCGGGATTTGTATATGGCTAAAGATCTCGGCGTTAGCGGTGTTCTCATCGCGACAGCAGTTCATAAAGGGTTAATAGATGTAGACATCGTTAGGAGGGGGAAGATTTAGATAATTCTCTTAATCGTGCAGTGAATATCCGTTCATACGTGGAAAGACGATTGTTTGGTTTATTTTAGCTATTTTAGCAATGCTATACCTCAGTTTAGCATGTGTAAACTATAACTGTTACTTAGTAAATCAAAATAGCTATAACAACTAAGGGGATTCATGAGGACGAGGCTTTAGATTTCTGCATGTCGAGATGGCAGATGAGCGATGATGATTGAAAAAAAAACTCGGCTAAACGTTGGAAAGGTTTATATATTATGCGGGAAATGTGTGGTAAATTGGGGTGTTTAGAAATGAAATTTGAAAGAAAACCACCTGTAAAGGTTGGAGACGTAAGAGAAGTTAAAATAGAGAACATAGGTAGTGGTGGAGATGGAATTGCAAGAATAGATGGGTATGTTGTCTTTGTCCCTAATACTAAGGTGAATGACGTTGTAACCGTGAGAATAATCAAGGTTCTCAGAAATTATGGATTTGCGGAAGTTATAGGCTAAAGACTGTTTGCTATCCTTTCAATCTCCTCAATATATCTCTTAATTTCTTTTAATTCATTTTTCATTTCCGCAATTTTTTCCTCAGCTCCTTCAGGTATGATAGCTCCGTATTGTGATGGCTCAATAATTCCAGAATGCTCTAAAACCCTTAAAGAATACCTAACCCTGTGCTTCGGCATGTTTAGTATTTCAGATAACCTGAATATTCCTATGGGCTGATTTTCTTTCACAGCTTTTAGAACTTTAAAATGCCTCAGAGCTATTTCAACTTCATATCTCAACTTCTTTAATCCCATTTCTCTACCTCCAATCTTAGATATTGTTACGGTTATATTTAAATTTCATCCTCAAGAGGGAAGTAAACTACTTCTATCCCGGCTTCCTTTAAAAATTCAAGTCCCCTTTCATCCGCATACTTCTTTCCGTAGACGACTTTTTTTATGCCGGCATTTATTATCATCTTCGCACACATTATGCAAGGTTGATGAGTTGTGTAAAGGGTGGCATCCTTTATACTCACACCGTGATAAGCTGCTTGAATTATCGCATTTTGCTCAGCATGAACCGCTCTGCATAACTCATGCCTCTCTCCAGACGGAATTCTTAGCTGTTCTCTCAAGCATCCGATGTCTAAGCAGTGTTTCATCCCTGTTGGTGCGCCGTTGTAGCCTGTCGTTAGTATTCTCTTGTCTTTGACTATAACCGCACCAACCTTCTGCCTTAAACAAGTTGACCTCTTAGCAACGACCTTAGCAATCTCCATAAAATACTCATCGAGAGTTGGACGCATGCTTCTTGTAGTTTAACTAATTTTTAAATTTTTTTAAGTCTCCTTAGTAAATATGTAGATCGTGTATTCCCCGCTTTCTGCATCCGCATCTGGGCTTATATGTATGTTTACTTTCGTTGTTGAAGGATTTGCATCTGTCCCAGCCGGAAGGCATAACTTATTGGAGCTACTTATGCTCTTGCCATCTACAGTTTTGTAGCTAACATCTACGCTATCGGGATCAGGTCCCTCTACCACCTCATCGAAGTATACGCATTTCTCTTCACCGCTGTTTGTTATTGTTATCACTTCGACGTATTCCTGCCCTTTAGCTACGCTGAAACTGAAGGAAGATTTACTCATGGATACATTTGATTCGAAAACATCGATGGTAGCTTTCATAGAGAAGTGTATATATGCACCAGTTCCGATTACAGCTAAAAATATAATTGCTAAAAGGATGTATCTAAACTTCATAATCACGATAGACAAATCCAAATTTAAATATTTCTATTTGTGATTGTGGCCATATTGCTATGGTCAGTAATTTAAGGAATTCCGCTCTATCTCCTTGAATTCTCTGGATTCCTTTAGGGTTCTACTACAAACCTTGCATTCGTATCTTCGCCCATTTCCAGCTCCTGAAGCT